>VBMR01000028.1 GCA_005878325.1 Methanobacteriota archaeon
CGGTCCTTCGAGGCCGGATCCAGCCGCGCGACGTTGTGGTCGTGCGGTACGAAGGCCCGAGGGGCGGTCCAGGGATGCGGGAGATGCTCGCCGTCACCTCTTCGATCGTGGGAGCGGGCCTCGGCGAGGACGTCGCCCTCGTGACCGACGGCCGTTTCTCCGGTGCCACGCGAGGACTCATGATCGGCCACGTCTCCCCCGAGGCATGGGACGGCGGACCCCTGGCCCTGGTCGTGGACGGTGACGTGATCTCGATCGACGTGGGGCGACGTCGGATCGATGTACGGGTCCTGGAGGACACGCTCGCCCGGCGTCGGGGCGCTTGGCGTCGGCCGCCGGCCCGATACGAGACGGGAGCGTTGGGTAAGTATGCGAGGCTCGTGTCCTCCGCCGCAATCGGCGCAGTGTGCGATCCTCCCATTCAGAGGACCGCGGCATCGAGCCCGATGGCACCGCAGCCAAAGCCTTAGCCGTCGCCGACCGAAGAACCGAGTCTCGACTTCACAGCCGGTCGACGAGCTTCATCATCTCGGCGTAGTGATGGCGGATCACGTTCGCGCCCTGGTCCCCCATCATCTGTTCCGCGTTGGATTTGCACTGGTTGATCGCGGTCAGGATCCCTTCTTTCGTGGGATTCTCGAAACTCACGCCGCACTGTTGGAACACGCCCGTCACGAACGACTGCACTTGCTCGCGCACCTGGTCTTCCGTCGCGGGCTGACCGAGGAGGTCGAAGAATTCGCGGTTCGCGCTCTCGAAGCATCGGAGGAGTTCGTCTCGCACGAACTCGGCGGTCAGGTCCTCGTCGTCCACGTCGGGGGCTCGGTATCCGGCCGTTGCCACTTGTGTCCCCTCGGCCGAGCCCATAACGCCGTTATATTTAAGCCCACGGCCTTCGGCTGGCGGATTCCTCGCGGTGATTGTCGGAATCGGTTCAACGGGGAGAACTTTCTCGTGGTTCTTTCTCCGAGCGGCCCGGGATCGGCCGGCGCCTAGGACCTCCTCGACCCGGATTCCGAATAGCCCGGAACCGAGGACATCGTCTTCGCGGCCTTGACTCCATTCACGACTGCTCTCGCAACGGTCTGAACCGCGACATGGTGCAACGCATCGAAGGCGCGTCGATCGATGTGGGTGCGACCTCGCTTCGAGAGGGAGAACCCGAGGATCGTATCGCCATCCGTGGACAGGTGCGCCGGTCGCACCGTCAGGGCGATCCCGTCGTGGGCCAGCTCCACCAGGCGCGCGAGCTGCTCATGGTCCAAGGGAGCATCCGTCCCGAGGACGCCGATCGTCGTCCCGAAGCGGCTCGCGGATCCCTTCATGTATTGCGCGAGCACCTCGTCCATCTCGACGAATCCGGGTCCCCCCTCCTTGCGGGTCCCGCCGATCGTCCGGTTCTCGAACGGATCGTACACATTGCCGACACAGTTCGTCACCGCGATCGCGCCGACCGTCCAGGGGCCGACGCGCGCCGCGTGGCTCCCGAGACCTCCCTTCGTCCCTCCCTCGCGTCCGAAGAACGGCCCGACCGTCGCACCGATCCCCGCGCCCACGTTGCCCTGCTCGACCCGCCTCGTCGACGCGTCGACGCAGGCCGTGTATCCGAGGTGCGTGTAGTCGAGCCCCTGCGCGTCCGCGAACCCGAGATCGTAGATGTTCGTGCCCATGATCCCCGGCATCTCCCCCGCGCCCTTCGGCGCGGCGAGCTCGTGTTCCAGAAGGAATCGACGGATGCCCCGCACGGCGTCGAAGCCGTAGACGTCGCCGCCGGCCAGGAGGAGCGCGTGCCGCTCGACGAACGTCTTCCCCAGGTCCGAGGCCGCGGTGTCGTAGGTCCCGGGCCAGCCGCCTCGCGGATCCGCGAAGGCCATGGCCGGAGGGTCGAGGAGGACGACGGTCGTGCCGGTCCTCCGTCGCGGGTCCTGCGCATGGCCCACGCGCACGCCACGGATCGCGGTCAGGGTCTGGTTCTCGGTGATGAAGCCCACCCGCCGGGAGTCGAGACCACCCGGACGCCTATTTAATCGATGTGTGAAGACGGTCGCTCCCGCGGCAGTTTATACCTCTAAGTAGAGGTACGTCCCGGCGGCCCGACGTTCACGCCGCCAGGGCCTCGATCTGGAACTTCACGCCACGGTCCTCGAGTTCCGGCAGGATGAGGGCTGGGGGGAGTTCTTCCGGTGCGAGGACACCGGCTCGGGGGACCCGCTTCTCCAGGATGAGCGCCACGGCGGAGACCATCGCCGCTGCGGTGAGGAACCGTTCCGCGGTCGTGCCGCGCCGCCGGTTCGCATCGCGGTGTTCCATCATGAGGGAGGCCCGCACGGCGGACGGGCCGCCGTCGGATGGGGAGCCGTGCACCTCGACGACGATCCCCAGGGCGCCCCCGATCGGTCCGACCAAGGTCGAGGGCTCCGGGAACATCGCCAAGAATGCATCGCGAAACGGGACCTGCGCGGAGCCGAACCGCCAGACATGACTCGGGGAAAGCAATCCGAGGGCCTGCAGGGAGACGATCGCCCGGACGAGCTCCGGCCGGATATCGTGCTTGTAGTCGACCCAACCGATCGGTTTGCCGAGACGGGAGGGCAGGGTGAGGACCTCTTCGTGTCGGAACCAGTGGACGCGGCGGGTTCCGATCGGCGCCGGGAACCGGTACGTCTCCTCCCCGCTCGCGGGCTCCCGTTCCGCGAAGGCCGCGCCATCCCAGACGACCGGGTGGGCGAGCGCATCCCGCAGGAAGATCTCCCGCGAGTACAAGGGAAACCCGTCCGTCGCTTTGTCCCCGGTGGCGGCCTTCCGCACGAGGATGCGGTCGATGGTCGCGAAGCGGTCCGAGGCGACGCGGGCCATGATGTTCGAGATGCCCGGGTCGGAGCCCATCGAGACGATGGCCGTGGCGCCGCGTTGGCGCCACGTCGGATCGAGGGCGAGCTGATCCAGGACGCTTCCTTTGCCGCCCACCGCGTCCGGGTTGTACCCCGCGCTGTCCACGTAGCCGGATCCGGCCTCGAGGCAGCCTTCCATGATCCGCAGGTTGTGCTCCGGAAGCGTCGCGTTGACCACGACGTTCGCGCCGGAGAGGACCCGTCGGAGCGACGCGGCATCCGTCACGTCCGCCTCGACGGCCTCCAGGCTGGAGGCGTTTCCGAGGACCTTCAAGGCGCGGGCGCGGTCCCCGCGTTTGTCCGCGATGACCACGCTGTCGATTCGAGGGTCGGCCGCGAGCTCGACCGTCAGGATGCGACCGAGACCGCCCGCTCCGAGGACGACCGCGCGCACGACCGATTCGATGCGGGGCGGCCGGCTTAGAAGTTTCGACCTCATTGTGCGCTTTTGCTTGTGAAGGCCTCGTGGGCCCCGCCTCCCGTCCGATGGCGTCCCGCGGAGAGGTTGAAGCCCGGTCCCCGTGTGCGCGCCTCCAGGAACCATCGAAAGGTAGATTGCGGCGCGGCGTCCTCCGTCCCTCGTGAGGGTCCCAGAGTACGCGGAGCGCCTCAACGATCTCGCGTCCCGTCGGGAGGCCTTCGCGATTGCCACCGTCACGAAGACGGAGGGATCGACGCTCGCGAAGCCCGGATTCAAGATCCTGATCTCCGGCCGGGGGGAGGTCGTCCGCGGGACCCTGGGAGGCGGCTGTCCGGAGGGCCCGATCTGCGAGGTCGCGCTCCGCGCGATGCGGGAGGGGTCCCCCAGGATCGTGCGCGTCCATCTCGTCGACGCGGCTCGCGCCGTCGCGGGCACCGTGCAGGCCGCGAGCGATAACGAGATCTACGTCGAGACGGACTGCGGTGGGACCCTCGAGGTCTTCGTGGAACCGATGTTGCCGACGGAGCGACTCATCCTCGTGGGGCAAGGCGGCCGGGACGATATCGAGGACGCCCTCGTGTACCAAGGGAAGGCGCTCGGCTTCGAGGTCGTCGTCGTCGATCCGATGCCCGACCTCCGGGAAATGCCGGACGCGATTGTGAACGCAGCGGAAATCGATCCGAAGGCGTTCCCGATTGGGAACCGGGATTCCATCGTCGTGCTGACGAAGGGCGAACGGGATGTGTCGGTCCTCGAAGCGCTCTCGAAAACGGAAGCCCGTTTCGTGGGACTCCTCGCGAGCCGCCGGCGATTGAAGAAGGACCTCGAGGAGCTCGAGCGACGCGGCGTGACGAAAGACTTCCTTTCGAGATTGCACGCACCGATCGGGCTCGACATCGGTGCCCGGACGCCGCCCGAATTAGCCCTCGCCATCATGGCGGACGTCCTCGCGACGAAATACGGGCGCGATGTGCCGCACAAGCCCGAGGTCGAAGAGACGGCCGAATAGGATCTTCGATCGGTGCCGATGAGGGGCGGCCAGATCGGTAGCGTTTCACAGGAGACGCGGAAGGCCGGTCAAGTCCTTTACCTCGATGTCGGGTGCGAGGTCGAGTGGATCGAGGGGCACGTTGGACCGATGAACCCAGATCGCGGTCAGTCCCGCCGCCTTGGCTCCCATCACATCGAACGGGTTTGACGAGACGAGGCCCACGTCCTTGGGCTCCAGCCGAAGGCGCTTCGCCGCGTGGTGATACACGGCGGGATCCGGTTTGAAGGTCCGCACTTCGTCGACGCTCATTTGCTGCTGAAAAAACTTAGCGAGCCCCGCGTGGGCCAGGACCTCCCGTGCGCCGGCGGGATCCATGTTCGTCAGCGTCGCGAGGACCAGGCGTCCCGTGAGGGCTGTCAGGGCCGGGACAGCGTCCGGGAACGCGGGCAACTCCTGCCACCCCCGGAGGAGCGCCCCTCGCTCGCGGTCTCCGAGGACAATCGGTGACTTCGTGCAACAGAACTCGAGGGCCCTCGAGGTGACTTCGGAGAAGGTCTGGTACCGGCCCATCAGGCCGAGGAGGAAGGAGTACTCGAGCTGCTTCGATCGCCATTCCGCAAGAAATTCCCGAGGACGAGGGACGATCCCGTTCAGGGCGGGCTCGAGCGCATTGACGTCGACGAGGGTTCCGTACACATCGAAGGCGAGGGCCTTCATCTCGTCCGGTCCGTGTATCCTTCCCAATCGGATGAAGTGTTCTTTCCGGCGAATCCCCGGAGGTCCCGGTCGGCGTCGGAAGTTTTATGGAACCTCCAGATGTTGCGTGGCTGGGTGGGGAGCTCGTTGCAAGCGCACTCGTTTGAATACGTCCGTCCGGCGACCGTGGCGCAGACTGTGCAAATTCTCGGCGAGAAGGGGGGACGGGCGAAGGTCCTGGCGGGTGGGCAGAGTCTCATCCCCGTGCTCAAGCTCCGACTCGCGAACCCGCAGGTCCTCGTGGACATCAGCCGTCTCCCGGGCCTCGCATTCATCCAGGAGCGCGGAGGTCGCCTTCGGATTGGGGCGTTGAGCCGCCACCGAGACTTCGAGGAATCGAAGCTCGTCCGAGACAAGTATCCGATCCTGGCGGATGTTGCCGCGTCCCTCGGAGATCCCCAGGTCCGAAATCTCGGGACCATCGGCGGAGCGCTCGCCCATGCGGACCCGGCGTCGGATTGGGGAACGGCCCTCCTCGTGTTCGAGACGGAACTCATCGCCAAGGGTCCCAAGGGGACTCGGACGATCCCGATCGACGGGTTTTTCAAGGACCCCTTCACGACGGCCCTGCGGCCGTCCGAGTTGCTGACCGAGATTCTCCTCCCGAAGTCGGAGCCGGGGAACGGCGGGGCCTACCTCAAGCTGAAACGAAAGACGGGGGACTTCGCGACGGTTGGTGTCGCGGTCCAGATCGGACTTGACCCGAAGCGCAACGTCACGCGGATCCGGCTGGCGCTCGCTGCTGCGGGCCCGACCCCGATGCGGGCGGTCAAGGCCGAGCAAGCCTTGGTCGGAAAGCGGGCGGGGCCGACGGCGTTCGCGGAGGCCGCGCGGATCGCCGCCGAGGAAGGGAAGCCGGAGGCCGACCTCCGCGGCTCGACGGAGTACAAACGGGCGATGATCGAGGTGTTCACCCGTCGGGCCCTCGAGACCGCGGCCGGCAGGACGGGGAGGTGATCCAGATGGCGAAAGCTCGACGTACGGCTCGGGCGAAGACGATGGGGATGGCCAGGGAGAATGGCGGTCACTCGATCACTCTCACCGTGAACGGTCAGTCGTACACGCGCGTGACGGAGCCGCGGGTCCTCTTGGTGGACTTCCTCCGGGACGACCTCCGCCTCACGGGCACCCATGTCGGGTGCGACACGAGCCATTGCGGCGCCTGCACCGTCCTCTTGGACGGCCGGGCGGCGTGGTCTTGGCCGCCCTCGAACTGCTCCGGGCGGACCACGCGCCCACCGAGGAGCGGATCCGCACCGCGATCTCCGGGAACATCTGCCGATGCACGGGGTACCAGAACATCGTGGACTCCGTCGCGGCGGCGGGAGAGCGCATGAAGTCGGGGAAGTGGTGACGATGGCGCAGGCGACGAAAGTCTTTGGAGAATCCGTCCTGCGGAAGGAGGACGATCGTTTCCTCACGGGCCGGGGCGCCTACGTGGCGGACATGCTCCCGCCCGGCACCGTGTTCGTGAAGTTCGTCCGGAGCCCATATGCCCATGCGCGGATCCGCCGGATCAATGCGGCGAAGGCCCTGAAGCTTCCCGGCGTCCTCGCGATCCTCACGGCGGAGGATCTCAAGGACCAAGTCGGGGACATCATCACGGCGTGGACGATCCCGAACGCGAACCTCAAGACGCCGCCCTATCCGCCGCTCGCCCGAGATGTGGTTCGATATGCGGGAGAGGCGGTCGCGGTCGTGGTCGCGGAGAATCCGTACATCGCGGAAGATGCCCGGGACCTTGTCGAAGTCGACTACGAGCCGCTCCCGGTCGTCACGGATGCCGAGGGAGCCGCGAAAAAAAGTCCTTCGCCCCTCCATACGGACGCGCCGGACAACGTCGCGTTCAAGTGGACGCTCGCGGGCGGCGACGTGGACGCCGTGTTCAAAGAAGCGGACGTCGTCGTGAGCCAGCGGTTCGTGAACCAGAGGCTGCAGCCGACCGCGATGGAACCGCGGGCCGCGATCGCGTCGT
>VBMR01000029.1 GCA_005878325.1 Methanobacteriota archaeon
GCACGCTCATCCTCAGCGGACTCAGCAAGGCCTTCGCTCTGCCCGGCCTGCGGATCGGCTGGGCGGTCGGTCCCGCGACGACGATCGCCACCCTGTGGGGCTTCCACGACTATACGACCCTAACCCCAACGTACCTGTCCGACCGACTGGCGCAGATTGCCCTGTCTCCGAAGCGCCGTCGGGAAATCCTCTCCCGCACGGGCTCGATCATCCGTCGCAACTACGACGACCTCCGCCGGTGGATCGAAGGGCACGGCTCCCTGTTGTTCCACGTCCCTCCCAGGGCGGGCGCGATCTGTTTCATCCGATACGGATGGCGGGTCAACTCGTCCGACCTCGCGTGGCGCTTGCTGAAGGAGAAGTCCGTCCTGCTTGTGCCCGGCGACCAATTCGGGATGGACGGCTTCATCCGGATCGGCATGGGGCACTCCGGGACCTACCTCTCCGACGGACTCGCGCGCATCGACGCACTCTTCGAGGAACTCGTCGAGGAAAAAGGCGTCCCCTGAGGAGCGCCGGAGCGATCCGCCAATGCGAACCCGGATCCTCCTCGCGGGTTTCGGGAACGTCGGGCGAGCGTTCGCGCGGCTCCTCGTGGAGCGCCGGTCGGAGCTCGCAAGAGCCCATCAACTCGACGCCCGCGTCGTCGGAATCCTAACCGCCCATCATGGATCCGTCGAGCGCGCGGAGGGGATCGACCTTCCGAAGGCTTTGCGCCTCGCGGAGGACGGAGCCACGCTCGACTCGCTCGGCCGTGCGATCCGCGGACCTCCGATCGACCACATCCGCCGGTCGCGGGCGGACATCCTTATCGAGGTCACGCCCCTGAGGATCGCGGCGCGCCAACCCGCGGTCGACCACATGCTCGCGGCCCTCACAAGCGGGAAGCATGTGATCACCGCGAACAAAGGCCCGGTCGTCTACCACTACCGCCGCCTGAGGGACCTCGCTCGTCGGCGTCACCTCGGGTTCCGTTATGAAGGAACGGTCATGGACGGCGCGCCCGTGTTCAACCTCTTCCAGGAAACGCTCCACGGGCCGCGGATCGAATCGTTCGAGGGAATCCTGAACAGCACGAGCAACCTCGTCCTCACGACGATGCAGGCGGGCGGGACCTACGACGAGGGCGTGGAAAGGGCGCGGGAGTTGGGGCTGCTGGAGACCGATCCCGCGATGGACCTGGATGGCTGGGACGCGACCGTGAAGGCGTGCCTGCTCGCGAACGTGCTGATGGGGGGCCGCCTGCGGCCGGAACACGTGCCTCGAGAGGGCATCGCATCGTTGAGCCCGGAGCGGATGGAGGCCGCGCGCTCCGCCGGCGCCCGGGTGAAGTCGATTGCCCGCGGATGGCGGGAGGGACGCATCGTGAAAGCGTCCGTCTCGAATGAGGCCGTGCCTCCGGGCCATCCGCTCTTCCCCGTCGAGGGCACGTCGAGCTCGCTCCTCGTCCGGACCGACATGTTGAACGCGTTCCAGATCGTGGAGTGGAACCCGGGAGTGCGGCAGACCGCGTACGCCCTCTACTCAGACTTGCTCGCGATTCACGAGGGTCGGCTTTCTCCGTGAACACGCTTATATCGCGCCCTCCAGATGGGTCGCAGAATGCGCGTCGTCCTCGGCGGGACGTTCGACATTTTGCATGCGGGCCACGAGGCCCTGCTGGGCGCCGCCTTTGAGGGTCGACCGGAGCAAGTCCTGATTGGCCTGACGACGGACCGCTTCGCGCGGGAGTCCCGACCGCGAGTGAATCCGTATGCGGTCCGCGAGCGGAACCTGAAGGGATTCCTTGCCGCCCGAAAATTGAGGCGCGCGAGGATTGAACCCATCGACGATCCGTTCGGACCCGCTGACGACCGCGCGGATCTCGAGGTGCTGGTCGTGTCGGCGGAGCGCCTCCCGGTGGGGGTCGCGTTGAACCAGGCGCGGATCGCGAAGGGGCTGCCGCCGCTCCACATCCTCGCGGTCCCGATGGTCCCGGCGCAGGACGGCCTGCCGATCGCCTCCCGTCGGATCCGGGCGGGCGTGATCGACCGCTCGGGCCGTCGGCTCAAGCCTCTACAGGTATTCGTCGGATCGGACAATCCCGTGAAGGTTGCTTCCGTGCGCGCGGTCCTGCGGAGCCTCTCCGTCCCCGCTCGGATCCGAGGCCTCCGCGTTTCCTCCGAGGTCCCGGATCAACCGTTCGACCTCGATGCCTTGCGGGGGGCCATCAACCGGGCTCGGGCCGCCCTAGGCGAGGGCGATCTCGGGATCGGGATCGAAGCGGGTCTCATCTGGTCCCCGGACCTCTCCGACTACTTCGACGTCCAGTACTGCGCCGTCCTCGACCGCGCGGGCCGAATGACGGTGGGCCATGGTCCCGGCTTCGCGTATCCGCCGAAGGTCGTCGAGAGGGTGAAGGCGGGGGAGACGGTCGCGGATGCGATGGCCCGCTTGACGGGAATCCGCGACATCGGCTCGAAGCAGGGGGCGATCGGATTCTTGACGGAGGGAACAATGGATCGCCGGCGGCTCACGGAGTCCGCGGTCCTCATGGCAATGGTCCCGAGGATCCGGCGCGACTTGTACCCTGCCGGTTCCCCGTCCCGGTAAGACCACCGAACCCGGACGGGCGTGCTCTTCAACAGATCTTGCAACGGACGAATCTCGCGCAATCTTTTTAGTGGAAGGTCGGTTCCATTGGGTGGGGACTCGCTCCCATGCCGGCCCAGATCGCGATTAACGGATACGGAACGATTGGAAAGCGCGTCGCTGATGCGGTCGCGGCGCAGGATGACATGCGCGTCGCGGGCATTGCGAAGACGAAACCCGACTTCGAAGCGAAGCTTGCGGTCCGCAAAGGCTACTCGGTGTACGCGGCAAACCGGGACGCCGTCGCGAAGTTCGAAAAAGTGGGCGTGAGGACGGCCGGCGTGCTCGAGGACCTGGTCAAGGGCGTGGACCTCGTCGTCGACTGCACCCCGGAGGAGAGTGGCTACAAACCGCTCTACGAGAAGGCGGGCGTCAAGGCCATCTGGCAAGGGGGCGAAGAGCACGCCCTCACGAACCTCTCCTTCAACGCCGCGGTCAATTACGCCGATTGCATCGGGGCCTCTTTCGTCCGGGTCCCGTCTTGCAACACGACGGGACTCATCCGGACGCTCTACCCGCTCGACGCCCATTTCGGCATCGATCGAGTGGTCGCGGTCATGGTCCGACGAGCAACGGACCCCGGCGACTCCAAGAAAGGCCCGATTAACGCTATCGAGCCGGAGCTGGAAATGCCGTCCCACCACGGGCCCGACGTTCAGAGCGTCCTGCCCAACCTCAACATCCATACGATCGCGGTCAAAGTCCCGACGACGATCATGCACTTGCACACAGTGACCGTGGACCTCAAGAAGCCCGCGACGGGGGATGCGGTGCTTGATGTGTGGAAGCGGTTCCCCCGCATCACGTTCGTCGCGGGGGGAGATGGGGTCAAGTCGACCGCACAGATTATGGAAATCGCTCGCGACCTGTCGCGGAATCGGGCCGACCTGTACGAGATCGCGGTGTGGAAGGACGGGGTCCATGTCGTCGACCGGACTCGGCTGTACTACTTTCAGGCGGTGCACCAAGAGTCCGATGTCGTTCCGGAGAATGTAGACGCGATTCGTGCCCTCCTCGAGCTTGAGCGAGACGGTCGGAAGAGCATGGAGAAGACGGACCGCAGTTTGGGAATCGGGCTCGCCGGATAACGGATCGGCCTCGAGGAAGTTGAAGGTCTATCGTTCCCCTTCGAGTCTCTGAATTCGTTTCGTGGCCCCCTGGAATACGCCCATGAGCGCGTGGAACTCCCACTTGCTCGGAACCGCGCGGCCTAGGAGGCGGCGAAACATGACCTGCGTTCGCGCTCGTTTGTGAGCCGGGTAGTTCGTCTTTACGAGCAACGCCTTGAACGCTTCGTGGAGCTTCTCCTTCTCCAAGCCAGACGCATTTCGCATTCCACGCTGGAGCGCCTTGGCCGCAAAGAGTTCGTATAGTAGGATGGTAGCCGCATGCGAGAGATTGAGGATTGGATAATCTGAGGAGGCGGGGATCGTCACCAACATGTCGCAACGCCGAAGTTCCTCGTCAAGCAGGCCGAAGTCTTCGCGGCCAAACACGAGAGCGACCCTTCCGTCCAGTTTCGAGATTCGTGATGCGCACTCCCGAGGAGTCATGGCAATCCGGGCGAAACGCTTCTCGCTCGGGGTGTCGACCCCCGATGTTCCAACGAGGAAATCCGCTTCCTCGAATGCGGACTCGAAATCTCCGACCGTCCGCGCCGCCGCGAGAATTTCGGATCCTTTCATTGCGCGCTGACGCGCCTCCGCACCCAGCGGGCAAGGCTTCACGAGGACGAGTTCTTCCGCGCCGAAGTTCTTCATCGATCGGGCCACGGCGCCGACGTTTCCCTCGTTCTTCGGCTCCACGAGGACAATTCGAATCGATGGCACACCGCCTCGATATATCGTGGTGGGGATATTCCTTGGCATGCGAATCGCCCTCAAGATTGCTTATGACGGGAGAGACTTCTTCGGCCACCAACGACAGCCCGACCGGCGCACCGTCGAGGGAGAGTGCCTCGAGGCCCTGAGGTCCGCTAAGATCGTGAACGACCCGCGCGAATCATTCTTTCGGAGCGCGAGCCGAACGGACCGAGGAGTCAGCGCCGTGGGGAACGTGATCGCGTTCAACTCCCGTCTCGGGCCGATGTCAACGATTGGAGCTTTCAATGATCGCGCGCGAGATGTCTGGGCGTGGGCGGTCGCGGAGGTCCCCGCCGCGTTCCATCCGCGTCACGCGGTCGAGCGATGGTATCGTTATCACCTTTTCTCGGATCTTCCTCTCTCGGCGCTACGGCGGACGGCCCAGCTATTTGTCGGGGCGCACGACTTTCGTTCATTTACGACCGATCATCCAGTCGGCCCGATGGCCATCGACGGAATCGACGTCGCTCAGGATGGTCGGGTGATCGTGTTTGACATCAAGGCGCGAAGCTTTCGCAGGGCGATGGTGCGTCGAATCGTCGCCGCAGTAACGCGAGCTGCCGCGGGCGAAATCGGCGAGGACGATATTCGGTCGGCCCTTCGCGGCACCCTCCGGGACTTCGGGGCGGCTGCGCCAGAACCACTTTTTCTGATGGACGTTCGGTATCCGTTCTCGATGAAAGGCGTCCTCACTCCCAAGGTCGGCGCCGAGTTCCGCCTCCGGATGGATGAGGTCGAGATCGATCAGCGATTCCTCGCGTCATGGCGAGAGGCGCTTGAGGAACGGCTCGTGGCCTCGGCCCGCGGCGCCGACTTCGTCCAAGACATCCGCGAAAAAGCGTTCCACCGGGATGGACCGTAGAACGCAGTTCGAACTCGCTCGAACGCGTTTCGAACTCAGTCGGATGGGCGTTGGAAGAAGCTTCTTATACGCTCCCATCCCTCTGGGATAAGCTAAAGTTTTAGGGGAGAGCGGAAACAATGAGACTCAAGCTATTGCACTCGCCTGGACTGCACGCGTTTGTGATTACCCTGATTCTGCTCGGAGCAGGGTTCATCTTTCTAGCGCAAGCTGCGGCAGCTCAGGGAGGACGGACCGAATTGGTAATTGGGTTGCAGAACGACATGACAACTCTCAACTACTTCAATCCAGAAACAAACACGGTATGGAATTTCTATCAAGTAGGTCAGAACTTCGAGCCTCTATACGGAAGTGATCCCGATAACAATATCTACCCGATCTTGGCGAACCCCGCGAAGGGGACGAGCGGATCGGGCTTTACGTTCGTCACGGCGCCTACGGCGCCGCAACCGGTCATTGATGTCTACGTACGACCCGGTGTGAAGTTCCACGATGGGGTCGGGATGACCGCAGACGACATCGTATTCACGTACCAGACCCTGGCCTGGGCAACCTACCAAACGTTCATCACGTCTCCCCTCTGGTGGGACGCTCCCCAATGGCCACACTGGTCGGGGAGCGGCAACGTCTCGCACATTGGTGTCGAGATCTCACCGGTCGCTCCTGATGCGGTCCGCTTCCATCTCGCGAAGCCCTACGCGCTGTTCTTCCTGGCCACTCTCAACGTGCCGATCATCCCGAAACACATCTGGGGCACCCCTTGGCCGGCGCACATCGATTACGCCAACAAGCCGTTGAACATCAGTTCCCTGAATCCAATCACGGACAGCAATGATTTCTCGATCGACTTCGCCTTCGGCAACAAGGCCGAGAAAGCCTCCGTCACCGGGACGGGCGCCTTCAAAATCGACTACTGGAACCCCAAGTCCGGATCTCGGTTCGTGGTCGATGACAACTACTGGGGCAAGGGCTTGTCCACCTCTTGGGGCGGAGTGACCTACCCGTTCTTCCCGGAGCACATCCGATCCGTCAAGTTCGTGATCTTCACGAGCCTCGATGTGATTAGCCTGGCTTTGCAGAAGGGCGAGATCGACAGCCTGATTTGGACCCTGACTCCCGGATTCTTGAGCCAGGTCCGGTTCAACCCATCCATCAGCGTCGAGCAGGTCACGGATGCGGGCTACTTCTACCTGGCGTTCAATCTGCGCCGGAAGCCATGGAACGACCTGTACCTCCGCCAAGCCATTTCGATGGCGATCGACAAGGACTACATCGTGAACACGCTCATGGGTGGATACGGAATCAAGGGCAGCGTCCCCGTGTCCGTGCACACTCCCGGTTACGTGAACTCGAGTGCCTCCTACCCGTCGTTCGATCTCGCAGGCGCCCGGGCGCTGCTCACCGCGCACGGGATTGTTGACCGGGACGGGGATGGGTTCCGTGAGTACACCGATCGAACTCCGATCAAGGCGACGATCCTGACGCCGCCAAAGGACTACGACCCGGTCCGCGCCGATGCCGGAATCATGATTTCGAACAACCTCAAAGCCATCGGCTTGAATATCGACTCCGCGCCGACAAGCTTTGACACGATTGTCTCGAAGGCCTTCACCGAGGTCGACTTCGACCTCTACATCCTCGGATTCTTGCTCACCGGAACCCCGGAGACGTACCTGAAGGACTTCTTCGGGAGCAAGAGCGATGTTGCCATCAACCCGGCGGGGTCGAACTCCGCAGGCTACAAGAACCCCACCGTCGACGCGCTCCTCGACAAGATGGAGACGACCCTGGACGACTCCACGCGGATTCAGGTCGTGAAGGACATCGAAGGCATTGTGACGAAAGACATCCCGTGGAACATCCTGTACTACCGGAAGAACCTGAACGCCTACCGAAACGATGCGTGGGTCGGATGGGTCAACACGCCGCCGCAGCTGTGGAACGCGTGGTCCCTTTCGAAGCTGCGCCCTGCGGGAACCGTAACTGTTCCCCCGCCGTCCGGAGTGTTCTCCGTGGCGCTGACGGTCCCGGAGCGGGCGCTCGGAGGCCACACGGTCAACGTCGATGCGTTCGTAGCGGAGAACCTCGCGCCGGTCAGCGGCGCGACCGTGACATTGAACGCGACGTTCGGCGCTGAGTATCGCACGATGAGCGGAACGACCGATGTGAGCGGCCACGTGCAGCTCGCGTGGAAGGTGCCCGTTATTCAAGGCAACCTCAAGCTGACCGCGGTCGCGTCCAAAGGCACACAAGCCGCGACCACCGTGAAGTTGCTCGAGATCACGGTTGGACCGCCCGCACCGATCGCCACCCTGACCCTGTCCACGACGAAACCGGTCATTGGTATTGGCGGTACGACCACGATTAACGCCAAAGTGATCAACGGCCAAGGAGCCCCCGTCGCGGGCGTGTCGGTGTCCGTCGACACAACCCTAGTCCTCGGGAGCATTTCGCCTGCAACGGGCGTGACCGACGCGACAGGGACGGTGCCGTTCACGTATACCGCACCCGCGGATGCCTCCGCGTTCCCGAACGCTCAGTTGTCCGACATCCTGAAGTTCACGACGGGTGTCGGCGAGACGGTCGCCGTCGACACGCAACGCCAGTCGATGATCGTGTTCGTCGAGAATGACAATCCGTCCAACTGGGAGATCATGTCTCTTCAGGCGACGGATCTTGTCCTGAACACCCTGCTACCGACCGACACGACGACGATTACTGTGCTGGTCAGTGCGGTTCCCGGCAACATTCCGATTCGATTCCGTGCGCCCGAGTCGTCGTACGCGACCTCGGACGTCGCAGGGCTCTTGGTCACCGACGGGGTGACTCCGGGCCACGCCGCGCTGCTGAACTTCGGGGATCGCAGCATCACGTCGTCTCCTGCGCAGACCACGACGGTCACGGCCACCGTCTGGGACCAGCTGGGCAACCCCGCGACCGACGCCGCCGTGATCTTCCAGATCAAGGCAGGTCCCTCCGGGTTGCCGGCCCAGTTCCCGTGGGCCTACAACTACAGCAAGCCGGAGTATCTCGGCAGCGGCCTGGACCTGAACTACTTCGACTTCGGTGGATCCTTTGGGCCGTCCTTCCAGAACTCGTCGGGCCAAGGACCCGCGTGGGGTGTCGAGCATCTCGTGGAAGACCTCGAGCTTGTAGGGAACTTCCCAACCGTCGACTCGTGCGATTCGAGCACCTGGCCTGCGGGCTTCAATGGCTACTACCTGCTCAACGCGACTGGCCAGCTGACCGGGACCATCAAGCCGATGCCGCACAAAGCCGACCAAGCGGTCCAGGTTCGCGCGTTCATCGGGAGCACGTCGGCCTTGAACCGGCTCCGCCTGAATGCGACCGTATGCTCGTCCTTCATCGGCACGTTCTTCGGATGGAGCGTCGCGGACTCGTCCTTCACAATCGACAGCGGGATCGAGAACGCAGCGTTCGTGATCGACAGCGGCGTCGTGGTTCAGAGAGCCCCGGTAATCGCGTTGGGTTCGGCAAGCGTGGCCACGACCGGACAAATCTTCGCCTCTGATGGTCTGACCCAGACAGTGAGCGCGAAGTTCTACGCGCGCGACGGCGCCCCGGCGGCGAACGCAAAGGTGTTCCTGTTGCGCGGCCCCGGGACGACCGCCCGCAACGTCCTGGGCGGGTTTGGAGGAACCCTTACCACCAATGCCACCGGCGATGTGAGCCAAGCGGTGAAAGTACCCCTGCTGACCCTGTCCCAGGCGCACTACTTCTCGTTCCTTGCGGCGGACGAGCGGTACGCCTACGGTGGGCGGGAGCAGCTGTTCTCGGGCAACGGCGCCAACTGGGGCGACTTCTACCTGAACCAGTTCCTCTTCGTCGTCTTGACGAAGATCCCGCTGGAGTTCGTGAGAGGGTACCTGTACATCCCAACGTCCGTGGCGTTCGCGTCCGCCTCGGTCGACAAGACGCTGGTCGCGGAGTCGGGCACAGCAACCGTCACGGTCTCTGTGACAGACGGGGCCGGGGCAGCGATCCCGAACGCGACCGTGTGGAGCGGACCGATCCAAACCATCACGGATGCGAATGGGCGGGCCACGTTCACAACGAGCCCGGCAGCGGGTGCGTTCGAAAGCCTGGTCGTCGTGACAACGCCGGACAAGACACAGGTCATCCGGGCTTGGTACGGCATCTTCGCGTCGGCTCCGGTCTTATCCTATGGAGCGTTGACCGTCACGCCAGGTCCCGCGGGAGCCGCCTCGACGATCTCCGTTCCGGTGACGAACCAACTCGCCGTAGGCGGTGAATCCACGGTCGTGCTCCTGGTCGGCGGACAGGCAGTTGCCGCCCAAGCGATCACGATTGGTCCAAGTGCCACGATGACGGTGACCTTCCAGCACGTCTTCGCACAGGCTGGAAGCTACACGGTCGGTGTGGGCGACAAGACGGCGACGGCATCGATTGGTGGACCGGACATGACGACTACGTACGCGCTGGCGGGCGGCTTGCTTGCCGTGGGCCTCGCAGTCGGAGCGGTGGTCGGTATCATCATGAGCCGGCGTGGCAAGAGGCCTCCGGGGATGAAGAAGCCCGCCGACGAGGAGTTGACGCCCGAGGACAATCTCTGAGCTGGATGGGACCGGGGTGGCGAATCCCGGTCCCCCTTTCCTTCTTTCCTTCAGGTTTCCTGATGCGGGGACCGGAAAAACGTTCTTATACGCAGCGCAGCTTCAAAGACAATCGGGCAAGGGCGGGGGACCATGGCGGCTCTTGGTCGTTACATTGTGAAACGCTCGATTCAGGGCGTAATTACACTCTTCGTCGTCACGATCATTGTATTCGTGCTGTTTGACGCAATGCCCGGCTCGCCGATCGATCGATTTCGGCTGGACCCGACCGTCGATCCGGCGCGGCTCGAGCAGCTAAACCGGACGTTCGGGATCAACGATCCGTACCCCGTAAAGATGGGCAAGTTCATCTGGGCGATGTTCTCCCTCGACTTCGGCGATTCGTTCGTCGAAGGGAAACCGGTATCCGAGGTAATCGCTGCCGCCGCTCCGCGCACGTTGTTCCTGTTCGGCGGAGCGGTCCTCATCGAATACCTCTTCGGCGTGCTGATCGGGACGTTTATCGCGTGGAGGCGGGGCCGGTTCAGCGAGGGCACCGCTGTCGTCGGGAGCTTGTTCTTCTATAACATGCCCTCGTTTTGGATTGGGCTAATCCTACTCTGGCTCTTCGCCTTCACGATCGACATCTTCCCTCTCCATGGGTTCAGCGATCCGGAGGAAACGGCTCGGGTCATCCCACTTGTCGCGGGACTCGGACCGAACAACCCGTTCTTCCAGTTGGTCGACCTCTCCTATCATGCGGCCCTTCCGATGCTCGCCCTCGTGCTCATCAGTTCTGCCGGCACGATCCTCCTGATGCAGACTTCGATGCTCGAGGTCATGGGCGAGGATTTCATCCTCACGGCCCGTGCGAAGGGCCTTCGGGAACGGATTGTGCGCCGGCGCCATGCGGCGCGGAATGCATACCTCCCGGTCGTCACTTCCCTGACGATCAGCTTGGCCTTCGTGGTCGGCGGGGCGATCATCCTGGAGTCGATTTTCTCCTATTTCGGCCTCGGGTACTACTTCCTGCAGTCGATCTTCAATCAAGATCAGTTCTTGGCTGGGGCGATCCTCTGGATCATCGCCGTCCTTGTGATCTTTGGGAACATCGTGGCTGATATCCTGTACGGAGTCCTCGATCCGCGTGTCCGTCTCTGACATCTCCCGGCGCTCCGCGTTGGCCGGGCTCCGACTTGCCCGTCGGCTATCCAAGGCCGCGAGGCGTTCGGTCTCCGTCATCCGGGGAAGTCGGCTCGGGATGGCCGGGCTCTCGATCGTCCTCGCGTTCGCATTAATCGCGATACTAGCACCGGTGATCTCGCCATTCCCGCGGACGTTCGAGGCGCCCGAATCCGATCGCTTCACCGTCTCCACCTACCACCGGGCCCTTCCGGCAAACCTGAGCTACGGTCCTCCGGTGATGGGTCCGACCACGCCTCTCTCCAGCGACCGCCAAGGCGGGATGTGGCTAATCAACTACGCACAACAAGGGTTCATTTTCATGGACTTCCTCCGTCACAACCCCCAGTCGAACCTGACGCCCTTCCAACTGGGAAACCGCTCGATGCAGTTCGATATCAACCAAGACTTCATCTCGTTCCCCGTTCCGCCGAAAGCCCCGCTCACCAGCCTGTACTACATCGTCCCCGGGAGGAATTCCACGAATCGCCTGGGCGACCCTCGCGACAACGGGCTTCTCGCGTTTTTTGCGCAACGGGATTTCTACGTGATCGATCCGTTCAAGAACTCCTTGATCTTCTTCTCGCGGCTTCCGTTCGATCCGGTGTGGACCGGGGAAGACCCTGCGTCGGCGGGCGACATGGTCCTCCTGCCCATCGAAATCAGCATCGCGCCCTTTCCCGGCCTTCCCGGCCGCGATGTCGGACCGTTTCGCTACTTTTATGCATCCGACTCGAATCACACGGTCGTCTTCGAGATCACGTACGTGCACAGCCACGACCCCACGGGCGCCAGCGGCCGTATTGTGCTCTCGAGCAACGAGTCCCTTTCCGCTCCGCCCTTTGTGTATTACAACCAGGATCGAGTGACCTCCTTTGACGACTATCGCTCGGGGGCGGGGGAAGCGATTCTGCTCCCCCTCGCGAACGGCACACTCGAAATCCACAATGTCACCGGGAGTGTTCGCAGGTGGGTCCCGCTCTCCCTTAACGGTCAGCCTGCGACCGTGGTCGGGCCGATTGGCTTCACCCGCTCCACGTTCCCGCTGTGGCTCTACGTCCCTGTTCGTTCGACCGATGCGACAGGCGTCGGGATCTTCGATCTGATTACCCTCCGAATGTCGGCTACGTTCTCTCTCCCGAATCCCGCGTTACAGCCGGTTGGGATCCCGTCCAGCTACCGCGGTCAGGCCACCTACATCGGATTGTACGATCCAGGTGCGGGAGCGTCCGGGACCACCCACATAATTCGAATCAACGAAACCGGGGTCGAAACGACTCAGTTCCGCGCCGACTTTCCCGGTCGGGTCCTCTCATACTTCGAAGTCGATCAGCGGTCGCGGCTCTTCATCGTGCCGCGGTCGGGCGACCTGGAGACGCAAAACACGACCTTCCGCGAAGCGACGAAAGTGCCGTCCGAGATTTTCACGGTGCAGCCTCCTAAGACGACGACCTTGGTCCAATACGCAGGCGCTCTCGGCGGTACGTTGTATGGAACCGCCCTGGTTCCCGCGGAACTGTACGGAGTCTGGACGGACTCCGTGATCGGCGAGACAGTCGTGTTCCAGCTCCTCGGCACGCCGAGGACGCCGCTTCCGCCGGGCACGTATCCGTCCGGTAACCACTACATCCTGGGTACCGACTCCCCGGCGGGTGGCGACATCCTCACCCAGCTGTTCTACGGCACCCAGGTCGCGTTCATCGTCGGAGGCCGCCTTTCCTGCCGATCGTCCTGATCATCGCCGCGATTCTCCGGCCAAGCATCTGGGTAATCATCCTCGTCATCGGAATCGTCGGATGGCCAGGGATCGCCCGGGTCATCCGTGCGCAAGTGCTCACCCTGAAGGAGCGGCCGTTCGTGGACGCGGCCCGGGTGTCCGGGGCCTCCGATCTTCGTCTCATCTTCTACCAAATTGCGCCCAACGTCCTGCCGTTCAGCTTTCTGTACATGAGTCTCACCGTGGCCGCCGCCATCATCACGGAAGCGGCGCTGAGTTTCCTCGGCCTGGGCGATATCACGGTTACGTCTTGGGGCGGCATGCTCTCCCGGGTTCTCACTTTCGGAGGGGCGTTGAGTGCGTGGTGGTGGCTCTTGCCGCCGGGCTTGGCGATTACATTCTTGTCCCTCGGATTCTACCTCCTCGGCCGGGGCTTTGATGAGATTATCAATCCTCGCCTGCGGAGGCGCTGACGTGCACCTCCTGTCAGTCCGGAACTTGCGCACCTATTTCCGGGTCCACCAGGGCTGGGTGAAAGCGGTCGACGGAGTCAGCCTGAACGTCGATTCGGGCGAGACGGTAGGGCTCGTCGGGGAATCAGGATGCGGGAAGACGACGCTCGCGTACTCGATCACCCAGCTGCTTCCGTCGAATGCCTATGTTTTCGGGGGCCAGGTTCTGTTCGGAGGGTCCGGCGGCATTGACCGCTACCGCCTCGAGTATTGGAGGACGGCGCACGAGCGGATTGCCGCGGCGCGGGGGGGCGCCCAAGCAGAGCTCGCCCGGGTTCGAGCGTCCGGCCAAACGGATGAAACGGCCAAGCAGATCAAGGTACTTGAGGATCAAGTCGACCTCCTTGGAAGCCCGCTTTCGGCCACGTATCGAACGTTTCTCGCCGACGAGATTCGAGGCCTGAATCAACAGATCGCGGACCTATCCCGCCGGATCGAGTCGGGGGGAGATTCCGCTCTGAAGAAGCAACTGCGAGACGCACGGGACCGGTTGTCTGCAGCGACCCAGGAAGGGGACCTTATCGACATCACCCGACGTCCGGACGGTCGCCTTCGGGAGTACCATCCCAAGTTGAATGCGATCCGGTGGAAGCAGATATCGATTGTCTTTCAGGGGGCGATGAACGCCCTGAACCCGGTGTATACAGTGGGCGCCCAAATCGTCGAAGCGATCCGGGCCCACGAAGATGTTTCGCCAGAGGCCGCGCGGCATCAGGTCGAGAAGCTCTACCGGCTGGTTGGAATTCCCGTCGATCGGATCGACAACTACCCACACGAATACAGCGGCGGCATGAAGCAACGAGCGAATATCGCGATGGCGCTCGCCCTCAATCCCAAGCTCGTGATCATGGACGAGCCGACGACGGCCCTCGACGTGATAACGGCGGCAAAGATCATGGATGAAATCCTGGCACTCCAGAAGAGCCTTCATATGACGATCATCATCATCTCCCACGATGTCTCCGTCGTCGCGAAGGTGGCGGATCGGATTGCGGTCATGTATGCCGGGCAGATCATCGAGGAGAGTTCCGGGGACCACATCTTCAGTCGTACTCTCCACCCGTACACCCAAGGTCTCCTTGGAGCGTTCCCGAGCATCAAGGGTCAGCGCCGCCGTCTCGAAGCGATTCCGGGAAGCCCGCCAAGCCTTTTGACGCCCCCCGCCGGTTGTCGGTTCCATCCCCGGTGCAAGTATGCTCAAGAGATCTGCACGACCACAGCGCCTCCATACGTCGCGCCGGAGGTCGACCATCGCTCGTTGTGCCACTTCTCCCAGGATTTCTTTGCCCAGGGGGGCCTCCACGAATGATCGAGCGGGAGATGGTTGCCCCGCCGCGTGACGAATCCGTCGTCGTTCGAGTGGAAGGTCTAAAGAAGTATTTCGACCTCAAAAGCGGGTTCCTGCAATCGCTTCACGGAAACGTCGTCCAAGTACATGCCGTCGACGGGATCAGCTTCGACCTTCACGAGGGAGAAATCCTCGGCCTCGTCGGTGAGTCCGGATGCGGGAAGACGACGACAGGTCGACTCATTGCTCGGCTCGAGGACCCAACGGAAGGCCGGATCGACTTTCAAGGCCAAGACATCGCGGGCCTCGAAGGCGCCGACCTCTTCCGATTCCGTCGGAACCTGCAGATGATCTTCCAAGATCCGTATGAATCTCTAAACCCTCGGTACACCGTCTTTCGGACGGTCGCCGACCCGCTCCTCATCCACCGCATCGGCTCGTCAAAGGAGGAACGTGCGGTTTTGGTGATTCAGGCCTTGGAGGACGCGGGCCTCCGACCCGGCCAGGACTTCCTCGAGAGGTTTCCCCACGAACTATCTGGCGGTCAACGGCAGCGAGTCGCGATCGCGCGGGCCATCGTCCTGCATCCGAAGCTGATCGTCGCCGACGAACCTGTCAGCATGCTCGACGTTTCGATCCGGGCGGGCGTCATGAATCTCATGCTGGACCTGCGGGACAAGTACCAGAACCCGTACGTGTTCATCACACACGATATCGCGGTCGCCCGGTATATGGCGGACCGGATTGCGGTCATGTATCTCGGACGGATCGTTGAACTGGGCGTGCAGGAGGAGCTGATTGCGCATCCGACGCATCCGTACACGCGGGCTCTCTTGGCCGCCGTGCCGGTGCCCGACCCGTCCCACGTGTACACCGAGGTTCCCATCAAAGGGGAACTCCCGAGTCCGATCAACCTGCCGAGCGGTTGTCGCTTCCGCACCCGCTGTTTTTTTGCGCAAGAGATTTGCGCCACGACCGAACCGCCGATGATCGAGGTGGCGCCCGGACATTCCGCGGAATGCCACTTCGCACACGAGATTTTCGAAGGGAGACTGACGGAGCCTCTTCCGGCCGCGATTCCGCCGCCCTCGGAGAACCTCCCTCCGGCAGCGGGTCAACTATGAGCCAGGCGCGGGATTCGATCTTGTTCGAGGGTCGACCCGATTGGCCGATGTGGGTCATCCTGACCGTGTTCGGGGTCATCGTGATCGGCCTTGCGGTGTCGTCGGGTGCGAACTACACTTCCGTCGTGGTGGCCCAGTCAGGCGTCACGATCGTCCACACGGCGAGCCCGGCGTTTGACGGGACATATCCAAACGGCTCTCTCTCGCCGAGCGGCTCCCTGAACGTTACGCTGAGCCTGCGCGTGAACAACCCGAGCGCGAGGACCTTGCATCTGCAGCTCCTCGCCTTCGGCGCGTGGATCGAGGACGGCCCCGCCGAGGCGGGGCTCAATGAGGCCCGTCGTCTTTCCGACGGACGCCTCCCCAATCCCGGCGGAGATCGGTACTTCTACCAGCTCTTCAGTGAATCCACGGAGGTATCCGAGGAGCGGGTCCCGGCGGCAGGGAACGCCAGCTATGACTTCACGTACCTCCTGTCTGGCGCCATCAATCCGAGTCGCTTCAACGCCCTACGGAATATCACGGATTACTGGCTTTCGACGGACGGGGCGGTCTCGGCCGATCGGTGGGTTTCATGGGTCCGCGTGCAGTTGGTCATCGACGGGGTCCCGCCCGCCTCGTTCCCCACCTCGGCGCCGTACCTTCGAACGATTGGAAGGATCGAGCGGGAGGAGGGACTCAACCTTGCGCGATGAACTGCGTTCCCGGATCCGTCGGTGGGCGAAGAGCCTCCTGATCTCTGCCTTCCTCGGCCTGTCTCTTGGCTACGCAACATTCTATGCGGTCTTCCCGAACGTCAGCATGCCCGCGGAGGGTGAACCGTCCTTCCTGCTGATTGTTGGGATTCTCGCCGCGGCGGCCTTCACAACGGGCTTGGTCACGGACGATCTTCCGCAGTCCATGGCGCAATCCATCCTCGCGATCCCGATCGGGATCGGGGTCGCATTCGGCCTCGCAGTCTCTCCCGCCCTGACCGGGTTCCTCGAGGTGCAGATCGCCGACATTTTTGCGTTCGTCGCCCGCTTCGGCCGCCCATCGCAAGTAATTTATCGCCTCGTCGGTTCGGCAACCGCGTGCTGATTGCCATTTCGGGGACTCCCGGGACGGGGAAGTCTTCCGTGTGCGCGGCGCTTTCGAGCCGTGGGTATGCGGTTGTGGACCTCGATGAGGTCGCGCGGCGGGAGGGGTTCATCGTCAGCCGCGACGCGGCCCGGAGCACGGACGAGGTCGACGTGGAAAAGCTTCGGAAGGCGCTGCGGGTTCCGGCGAAAATCGTGTTCCTGAAGAGTCATTACAGCCACCTCATGGACGTTGACATTGCGGTGATCCTGCGATGCCGGCCGACGGTTCTTCGATCCCGACTTGAGGCCCGCGGCTGGCCTCCGGCGAAGATCCGAGAGAACGTCGAGGCGGAGGCGATCGACGTGATTCTCCAAGAAGCCGTGGCACGCCTTCAGTCCGTCTTCGAAGTCGAAACGACCGATGCGACCCCGGAGCGGACTGCGGGCGCGGTTCTTGCCATCCTTCAAGGGCGCACGGAAGGTCACGAGCCCGGCTCGGTGGACTGGAGCCATGAGGTGCTCTCGTGGTACTAGATCGATTCCGTGCGGCCGGCGATGCCATCTTGGTCCCGGTGGCGCGCCATCTCCTGAACGTAAATCCGAATACGGTGTCCTGGGCCGGCCTCGTCAGCGCGCTTGGTGCAGGGCTTTGCTTCTATCAAGGCGGTGCCGGGTTTCTCGGAGCTGCCGTCATCCTCGTTCTGGTGAGTTCGTATTTGGACGCGCTGGACGGGAAGATTGCGCGCCTCGCGAACAAGGCGTCTCCGCGGGGCGACTTCCTGGATCATGTGTTCGACCGGTACGCGGATGTCTTCCTCTTGAGCGGAGTGGCCCTCGGCATCTACTGCCAGCTCTGGATCGGACTCGTGGCATTGATTGGCGTGATGCTGACGTCGTACATGGGGACTCAGGCCCAGGCCGTGGGACAGGGGCGACGCTATGCCGGAATCCTCGGACGGGCCGACCGACTCGTCCTGCTCGTCGTCGGCGGTGTCATCCAGCTCATCGTGGCCCCGGCTGGCGGCGTGGCATGGGGCGCCTCGTCCGTCGCCTTCCAGCCTCTCGAGTGGTTTATGGTCGTTTTCGCGGTCTTGGGCAATCTGACGGCGATCCAGAGAGCTTTCGCCATCTGGCGCGGGTTCGCGCCCTAGACCGCGGTCGCGGGGCTCTCGCGTCGGGGCCGGGTCTCTCTTCCATTGAGCCGATTGTTGGAGAGCGGATGCCGGATCGACAGGCAGATCCGGTCTGGGCCCGGGCAGATCCCATAGGACTTCATCGTCGAGCACTCCGGCGGCGTGTACTCCGTCGGGCTCGAGGTGCCAGTGATGTGGTCGATCTGGTACTTCGTCACGTCCGCGGCGAAGTCGGGCACGTCGCCGAAGACGCGAAAGATCTCCTCGTTGCCCAGGCCGATGTGATGGAGGAACGCGACGATCGCGAAGCGTCCCATGTGCGGCACGTTCTCGTGGTTCTGGATCTGGGCGAGCAGGTTGTACATGCACGGGGGGAAGCGGGTGATGCTCACCTTCCCGATGTCCTCCGCCTTGAAGGTCGCCTTCTTCGCGTCGAGGAGCCCGCGGATCTCCCTGAGGTCCGTTCGGAAGGCGCTCCAGATTTCGTCGTTCACGGGCAGGGGGAGGCCTTGCTCGATGTGCCGCTGAATCGCGTTCCGCAGGACGCGCAGCGCCTTATCCCGTCGGAGGCGGACGAAGCCTCGCTCGACGCGCTGGTTGATCAGCTTCCACGGGGTCTCGCGCATCGTGCTCGTGAAACGGAGGAAGTCGGAGAAGTGGAGCCGGAACCCTCCGTCCTCGCGGCGAAGGTCCATCGGCAACTGGGCCGCCAGGTGCACGACCACGTCATCGGAATCGTCCTTCAACAAGGCTTCCGCGACGATCGCCTCTCGCAGGGCGAACCGTCGAATCAGGTACGTGTCCTCCAAGGCCGAGACGAGGATCCGCGCGACGGGATACGCGAGAAGCTGCGACAGCTGATCCGCGGGCGCAACCGCCACACGGTTCGGCTCGGGTCCCCGTTCGAGGGCCTCCAGGACCCGCGCTTTCCCGGCGGCACGGGCTCGGGCATACGCGGGGTCCCCGAGGACCTCCTCGAGCGGCACGCCTTCCGATTGGATGTAGGCGGACGCCTCTCGGAGGAATGGATACTTGGCGAGGACCCCGAGCTCCACGCCTGCGGGTACGCGGCCACCGCATAAAACCCCACGGGCGGGGTGGGCAAAAGTGCGTTTCCTCGGTCCCCTTCCCCCCGCAGATGCGAGCCGCCAAGGCCTTTTGTACGACCGGATCATCGCGAGCTCCCATGGAGACGGCCGGGTATTTCGCGGTCCATTCCCAGGGCCTCGGGCACGCGACCCGCGCGGTGGCCCTCGCCCGAGGCCTGCGCGAGCGCCGTCCCGACCTCTCGTTCCTGTTCCTCGCGGGAGTCCCTGCCCTGGACCTCATTGCCGCGAGCGGATTCGATGTCCTAACCGCGCCGCCGGCCCCGGATTGGCCCGCTACCGGAGGGGTCCTCCAGCCCGTGTGGCGTTGGTACGCGGACTACAGGAAGTACCTCCGCGTTGCGCGGCGGTTCTTGCGGGTGGAGGGGGATTGGAATTCCTACGGATTCCTCATCTCGGATGGCGAGGTCGCCTCCGTCCGGGAAGCGGTCCGACGGCGGGTGCCGACCGCGATGATCCTGAACTCCCTTCGTCGCGCGTTCGCGCAGGATCTCCCTTCGCGGCTCACCGAAGGGCTTGGCAACTTCTGGTTTTCCCGGTTGGCCCGAAGGATCGACCTGATCCTCGCGGCGGAATCGGCCCCCGACTGGCCCAACGTACGGCGGGTCGGTCCCATCGTTCGGTCGTTCAGCGGCTCGCGGGAGAAGCTGCGGGAGGATTTCGTCTTCCGGAAGAAGACGATCCTGGTGACGGCCGGCGGTACCGCGATCGGGGATTTCCTCCTGCAGGCCGCCGTGACGGCGTACCGCGAGTCCCGTCTGGACGGCGTCTCGATGGTCGTCGTGAGCGGGCCGAAGATGACGTGGAAGCCGTCGCCCGGCGTCTACACGTACGGATTCTTGCCGAACCTCCAGGACTATGTCTTGGCGTCGGACCTCGTGATCACGACCGCAGGAAAGGAGACGATCAATGAGGCCCTCGCCGCCGGGACCCCGGTGATCGCGATTCCCCCGAAGGGCCATATGGAAGCCGAGCGGAACGCTGCCGCCTTAGGCTATCGGTTTGAGGACGTCCATCGGCTCAAGGACCTGATTTCGGAGAAACTCGCCCTCGGTCGGTTACCTCCGCAACCCACGGGGAACGCGGAGGCGGTCCAGCTCCTTCTGGACTTCCTGGACGCGAAGGTGGTCTCGCCCGGGCGTCAGCGTTCGTAGGACGGGTGTTCCGGGGTCCGCCGTTGTCTTCGCTGGACCCACACGGCCATTTGGTACAGGGCGGACGACAGCCGGTTCATGTACTTCAGAAGCTCCGGGTTCACCGGCTCCTGTCGAGACAAGGCGACGACCCGGCGTTCCGCCCGCCGCGCGACCGTCCGCGCCCAATGCAATCGGACGATCCGCTCGGTCCCTCGGGGCAGGATGAACTCCGTGATCTTGCCGACGTCGAACGCGTCGATCGCGGCTTCCAAGCGGCCGACCTGCTGCGGGGTCACCCGGGGGACCTTGGTCGGTTCCGTCGCGGGGACCATCGCGAGTTCCGCCCCGACGGTGAAGAGATCGTCTTGGATCGTCCTCAAAGTGTCCCGAACCCGTTTGTTGGTCTGTGCGACCGCCGCGAGGCCGATGACCGCGTTCAGCTCGTCGACGGCTCCCATCGCCTCCACTCGAGGATCGTCCTTCGATACGCGGTCGGGACCGAGCAGGCCCGTCGTCCCAGAATCTCCCGATCGCGTGTAGAGCTTGGCCATCATGTCACCCAAGGTTGCGCGGCCTCAAGGCTCGGACGCTTGGGAAATGCCTCGGGATGGAGGATGTGGGCCAAGAGTTCCAGGCCATCGACGAGTCGGGGTCCCGGCCGGTTGAAATATCCGGACCCGTCCACCGTCCATACGCGATTCGACCGATAGGCGGGGAGGCCGGTCCACCAGCGAGCCGATGTGACCGTTGGCGCCTCTCGCCGCGTCCGTTCCAAGTCGAACCCGCAAGGCATGAGGACGACGACCTCCGGAGCCGCGTTCACGATTTCCGTGGGCTCCGCCCGCCGAGAGGGTTTTCCCGGCACGGCGAGCGCGTCGTTTCCGCCCGCGAGTTCGACCATCTCGGGAACCCAGTGGCCCGCGAGGAAGAGTGGATCGAGCCACTCCAAACACACGGTTTCCGGACGGGTGTCCACGGTGGCGGCGCGGCTGGCGATTCGTTCGATGCGTACACGCAGCGAATCGACGAGGGCACGAGCGGCCTCTTCCGTGCCGCAGAACTCGGCGACGCGTTCGATGTCGGCCAGCACATCCTCGAGGCGGTGAGGGTCCAAAGACACGATCGAGGGTCGGTGCGGAAGTCGTTCTGCGACCTCTTCGACATCCCCCAGAGTCGGTGCGCACACTTCACAGAGGCCTTGCGTGAGGATAAGGTCGGGCGCGGTCGAACGGAGGGCGCGCTCGTCCACTTGGTACAACGCTCCGCCGGTCTCCAACCGCCGTCCGACCATCCGGCTCGTCTCCGCGCTCGATTTCCCATCGTAGGCCAGGAGAGCTCGGCTGACAGTCGTCTTTCCCACCACTGCGGGTGGATAGTCGCATTCCGGCGAGACGCCCACCAGGTCGTCCTCGAGGCCGAGGGCGCAGCAAATTTCGGTGGCCGCGGGGAGCAGGGAGACGATTCGCATGCGCTCGCGGCGCGGATAGCCCCCGCCCCGCTAAAAGGGTTAGTTCAAGCGAAGTCGGCGGGCCGTTCCACTGAGGGTGAACGGGCCGCTCCCCTAGAAAGGGAAAGCCCCCGCCTAGGCGGCGGGGGCGGGGATGTGCCGGTGCTCGAACCGCTTCGCAGCGGCCGTGATGATTCCGTGCTCGATGACGGACTTTCCGCCGTTGACGCCTTCGATCGCCTGAGTGACCAGGGAGACCGCGTCGTCCGCCGGCAGGTCAGGCCGATAGCCCTTCACGATTGCCTCGAGCGCCTCATCCGCGGACTGCCCGATCGCGAACGCGGAACCCTTGAACGTGGTCCCGCTGGGATCCACCTGGATGAGTTGCACCCCGAGGTGATCCACCCCCGCGAGGAGGACGGACGCGCCAAACGGACGGACCGCGTACATCGTGAACTCGTGGAGGTATTCGGACAGGTTCCGCGAGAGCGTCCCCACGTCGATCGGCTCGTCGTAGACCACGCGATGGCGTTGGGCGGCGACCCGTACCTGATCGAGG
>VBMR01000030.1 GCA_005878325.1 Methanobacteriota archaeon
TCCTTCGGCTTGAAGCGCCTCGACTCTCCCGTCTCTAGGTCGCGGAGGACGACGAAGGGTCGAACGGAGGTCACCTCCGCGAGGGAGCCCTTGTGCCGCACGACGTCCCCTTTCTGGAACGCCCCGAGCCTCACGAGGGCGGTGACCCGATACACCTCACGGCCCTCGCGTTGGCCGAAGAGCTTCGGCGACGACGACACGGTCCCGCCGAAGGCTCCCGCAAGATCGCGGGCGAGTCCTTTCGCGAGGGCGTTCTGACTCACGTAGAAGTCGAGGCCGCCGTCGACCTCCTCCATGCGGGACACGAACGCCTCCCGATCCTCGGACCGATCCACGCGGGCGGCGACGAACGTGCGGACCGCACGGATCTCGCGCGGCGCGAGATCGCGATCCTCTCCGCGGACTTGGAGGATTCCCTCGAAGTAGCGCCCGCGTTGCTTCTGGCACGTATCGCACAGGGAGGGCTTAATCCGGACACGCAAGTGGAAGTCTTGGACGGGCGCGAGGTCTTGGAACCGGCCGACCGCCTTCACGGTCACGGCGAGATTGTTCGCATCCTCCTCCCGTGCGACCTGCGTGAATCCAACCCGCTCGTATGGAGCCAGCGGCGGCATCGCCTCGCGGAGGAGTTGCGTGAGCGCGAGGTCACGGTCGACCTTGGACCAGCCGGACCGCAGGAGGAATGATCCACACGACGTGCACCGCGACAGGTCGAGCATGTCGACCGGCGCGACGACGGGATACTTCTTCCGAAAGCACTTCGCGCAGAGCCCTTGGTAGACGGGCGCCGGCGCCAGATTCGCCATCGGGACGCCGTGGCCCTGGCGACTCTGTCGTCATCGTGCCTTCTCGCGGGGGAGTTCGCGAACAGCAACATCGTCTCTCTGTACCAGAGATGGGTCGCCCCCTACCTCGACAGGCCGCCGGTCCTCGTCGTCCTCGTCATACTCACTGTCCTCGGCTTCACGACGTACTTCGGCGGCATCTTCGTCCTGCTTGGAGGAATTCATTTTTCCTGGGGAAGGGTGGGTCGCGGTCGTTTTCTCATCGGCCTCGGTTTGGGGGTCAGTCTGCTCGGGCTCATCAGCCGGCTGTCTCGGGCGATCCTCGAGAGCGCCACCAAGGAGAACCCTTTCGGCAATCCCCTCGACGCGTTGTTGGCTGTGACGGCCGGATTGACCGGCTTGGGAATCGTGTTGGGGGTTGCCAGCCACACACTGATGAGTCGGTATGTGTTGATGCTCAAGAAACGGGCGAAGCACGTCTGGAAGAAGTGGCGCAAGTCCCGAGAGGCACCAACCGATTCGTCCAAGATATGACGGTCACATGATCATGACGAACTGGGCATGGGGCACGCCGTCGATCCAAAGGACTCCGGCGTCGGAGACGAAGCCTCCCCGCATCGCCGCCTCGACGGTCTCCGTGCCGACAAAGTTGCCAATCGTCGCAAGACGAAGTTGGGAGACGAGGGTCTCCTCCGACACAACGTCCCCTTCGTAGAACGGGCCCACTTCGATCTTGAACTTGCCTTCTCGGAAGGTCTTCCCGATCAGGTCCGCGTCCGCCGCCGCGACGAGCGTCTCCTTCCCCTGGCGGTAGACCTTCATCCGAATCGGCATCGAGAGGGTCACTCCCTCGGGCCCGGCGAGCTCGCTGATGATGTTCCGGATCGAGATGATCTGCTCCCGCTGGGACTGGCTGATCCCGGTCTGGATGATGTCGATGTCGAAGCGGCCCTCCTCTCCGGCCACCTTGCCCATCCAGTATTCGACGATCCGCACGGCTCGATCGGCATCTTCGCCCGTCACCGTCTCGCTCAATCGGAGCCGCGCTCCCGCCTCCGAGAGTCGGATGATGGCTTCGAGCTGGCGCGGCGTGATCGGGACGCTCGAGCCCGCAGCCTCTCCGGTCTTGCGGATGTCGAGGTATTTTTTCTGGATGATCGCCATCGCGTCTTCGGTCATCACGGGATAGATGCGCTTCGCGTACGCAACATATTTGCGCAGGAAATCCGGAGCGAAATGAGGAGTGTAGGGCGCCTCTAGATCCGCAATTTCCTCCGTCGGGGCGCCCGTTTCTCGGCGGCGTGCGATCTCCCCAACCCGGTGTCCCTTCAAGACGTGCTCGGCGAGTTCCCGATCTCGGTCGGCCTGCGGCCGATCAATCATTGAGAAGATGATATCGAATCGGCTGAGCAGGGCTGGCGGCAGATCGATTTGCTCGGAAATGTACTTGTGTTCATCGAATCGGCCGAATTTCGGATTCGCCGCTGCGAGCACTGCGCACCGCGACTGGAGCACCGCAGTGATGCCCGCCTTCGCCACGCTGATCCGTTGCTGTTCCATCGCTTCATGGATCGCGGACCGATCTTGCGGGTTCATCTTTTCAATCTCGTCGATTGCGGCCAAACCCAGATCTGCGAGCACCAGCGCACCCGCTTCCAGGGTCCAACGACCCTCGCCGAATTCGTCCCGCACGGCAGCCGCGGTGTTGTGGACCAAGATGCCATTGGCCACGAACGCATGCGCTTCCCTGACGGTGAGATCGAACACTCTGTCTTGTCCCACGCCTGGCTGTATCGAGACCTGTTTTACGGGCTCCCATCTGACATCGCTCGAGGCGAGCAACCGCAAGAACTCGAGCCGCGCCGGAGTCCTCTCGATTCGCCGGAGAAGCGGGGCAATTTCAGCCCTGATTTCGGCCGCGAGCTCCGTGTCGTGTCGCACGAGCCAATCCGCCGTTCGCTCCAGGAGACGGACGGGAATCCTCGGGGGCCTACGGCCACCCCGGTAGAACGTATCGTGGATACGGGACGTGGACAAGCCGATGTCTTTGGCGAGGCGAACCCCGGTGGAATTCGAATTGCGGACGCAGAGCGGGATCCTCCGCCTCAGATCAGGGCGCACCGGAATCCGAATGCCCTGATAGGCTCCACGACGGTACGCGGCCTCGAGTCTGTTGATGAGGTCGTGAAGAGTCTCGTGAGTAACCGCTTGGTCCCCTCTCTCGACGGCGCGGCCAGCGCCTTCACGGGCACCGTATGCCTCGCGGGGGCTGAGACCCATAAGGCGACGGATCTCTCGGAGGTGAGGTCCTGAACCCGAAATGAGATCTACGTTCGAATGACGACGACGGGAGCCCAGACGTTCCAGGATCTCGCGTTTCCGTGGATGGTTGAAACCGATGTCCTCACGGAATCGGGAGAGGGATTCCCAATCCCGAACGTCTAGAACGTACTGATCATGCCGGGTCACGATGGACAATCCATCGACTCGGAGGGCACGACGTCCCTTTACTCGTCGGGCTCGTAGCCTTGCATGGACCCCGAACCGAAGGAGAGCCAGCTGTACCTTGGTCGCCAGGGTCTGACTCGCGGTTGTTATGGAGAGGCATGCCGCGCGAGTAGAACGAACCTGAATCGTGCCATCTGTGTCAAAGAGACCGCGGAGGTACGCCGCCAGTATCGCCGCAGGCCCATTCAGGAGGAGCGATGGCAAGTCGAGTCGATGCGACTTGGGGGACCTTGGAACTCCGAATTCCCGCAGGATTGCGGCGACAAGCCGGCTGTGGAACCGCACGGTCGCGGCCCGCTCCTCGGTCTGGGGCGTGAAATCCGTTCGTGCGTGGAACAGTCTCGCTATGAGATCCGAATAGAGGCGAAGAAGCACAGGGTTGGAGTTGCTGAAGCGAATCGAAACCCCGCCCAGCGGAGCATCCTCAACGCTTCCGTCGCCAGCGATCAGGCCCGCGAAATAAGCGAGGTCTTCGTCGACCGTTATCGGCAGAGATATTCTGTGTCCGCCTGCCTGTGAGTAGCTGCGAACGGATTCGGCCACGTCTCGCTCGGACATTCCCGCGGCCCGGGCCGCGGAAAGCAGGGGCGCGAGGGGAATGGCGTGCCGCCCACCTCTCCATGTGTTGTAGAGCGAGTCTTCAGTAAGCAGGAGTCGAGCGGCGGCTTCCCGAAGGGTTCCGAACCGGTCCTTGAGGCGGCCGAGCATTGAATCGACCCAAGTCGGATCGACGTCCACGACGATCCGGGTCTTCACACTCTGGAGTAGCGAAAGGACGAGGGGTGGGGGTTGCTCCGGGAACTCCAGGCGGCCTGCGGTCGCAACGCGCATTCCCGGACGTACAAATCGAGATTGTATCCAAGACTGCCCCATGCCGTGATCGACGAGGATTTTCGTCGCGGGGGTAGCGATAACGGAGAGACCCGACGCGGTCGTGATTTGGAGCATGGCAGCTGGCGACATTAGCCGCCACACTGCCTCCAGAGGCCTCATCGTGGTCCGGTGCTGGTCGTCGAATGTCGTCACGTTCCCCTTAGCCGCGGCCGTTTCCATGGACCGCCCGCGGTCGGCACGGGGAAGGTACCGTGCGGCAAGGTCCGCGATCGCTTGCATCCCGTGGTCCGTTGCAATGAGGCTCCCCGCCGCGACGCAGAGCCCGGCAGCCGTCGCGGCCTTCCCGGTGGCATAGATGCCGCGAGGAGAGAGGCGGCTCATGTAGGAGAGGAGTTCGGACTTCCCCACTCCGGGATCACCGACCATGAGGACGTGGATGTCACCGCGAATCCGACGTCCGTCCGGCATGAGCTTGGGCACCCCGCTGAACAACTGGAGGGCAAGTGCCTCCTTCTCGACGTGCATGCCGTACAATGATGGCGCGATCGAGGCGGTCATCATGCGAAGGATATCGGGGCTCGAACCCGCTTCGCGGATGAGAGCGGCGTCCGCTTCGGTGACCTCGATTTCCTCGAACTCGACCTGTTCCTTCTCGACGGAGTTCACGTCCATGAAGATGTCGAAGAGCGTCGACTTGGCTCCAGGCCGGCCCTTCTGAACGCTCCGCAACACCCCGTTCATGATGACCCGTTCTCCCGGGGTGATCCGTCCGGTTAGGTCGTCCTCCAGATAGAGGGTGAGCCGTTGCGGTTCCTCCCCGCCCCGCAGCCCCTCCGGAGACTCCTGAATCTCGAGCTTCTGCGTATCGAGGTACAGCGACGTCTCGGTCATCAGTCGGAACTTTGTCGCACTTGCTGATCGTTTGCAACCGCCCTGTTCTTCATAGCACTCTAAGGGCTCACGGAAGTTCTGGCCGTCCTGGGGCTCCTTGATGATCGTCCCGCACCGCAGGCACTGGAACAGAGCATCGGTGACTCGTGGCCGGACCTCGGTGGATTTCCGCACGAGTCCTTCGACAGCGAGGTATGTCCCGAGGTGCTTCGCCCGGAGATCCCGGATCGGGACGCGTCGATCCCGCGGGAGGGCCCTGATCCGCAAGTGAATCTGGATCCCCTCCTCTCCCGGAGGCACGAGACGCCGAATCCCCTCCTCGCCCGCCGTGAGCACGTTCAGCGGGTGCCGCAGGAGGTAGATCGCCATGTCGGTGTCGAACCGGTTCAACTCGTCGAAGGCGACCCCGAGGCTCCGTTCCTCCGGATAGCGGTCCGCGATCGCGATGATCTTGGAGAGGTATCCCGCTTCCTCGAAGAAGTCCTCCCACTTCGCAATCAGCTCGTCTTGGGGGAACTCTACGAGCGCACTCCTCACCCGGCCCGGAGGCGGCGCAGCATCAGGGAGGGTCATATGTCTTTGAGTCCTCCTTCCACTGATGCGGTCGCGGTGCGAGAGTTTAGGTCACACCGTTTCCACTGGAAGCGGCGCGCGGCGGGCCGCGTCACTCGCAGGGCGTGTAACCGCATTCGCGGCAACGCACGCATCCGTCGGCGTGGTGCAGCCTTGCTCCGCACTCCGGACATCCCGTCACCGGTCCTCGTCCCACCGTGGAGTCATCATCGCGATCCACGGACGGACCATGCAACGTCGATCACCCATCCCCTCCTCGGAGGCGTCTTGTTCTAAAGCGAATTGAGGAGAGGTGGGCGAAAGTATCGGGAGCCACGAAGGTTCTTCTCGGTGACCGGCAATCCAACGAAGGATGGAGCTTCCGGAATCCCTCGAAGATCTCCAACGATTCCACGGCCACCTCGGGGTGTACGTCACCCTGGGTCTCCGCATGGGGGCAATCGGGAAGCGTCGGTTCGGGCACTACAAGGGCCTCAAGGCGAGCGTCCGGAGCCAACCCGATCCGCCCATGCGGTGCGTCCTCGACGGCGTCCAGTTCTCCAGCGGATGTACGATGGGCAAGGGAAACATCGCCCACGAGCCCGGATCGGAGCCGGAGGTCACGTTCGAGAAAGAAGGGCGTCGCCTTCGGATCGCCCTCCGTCCCGGATGGCGGGAGCGGATTGATCGTGAGATGTCGAAGGAGAAGGAGATCGAGCAGTCCCTTTTCTATTACGAGATCCCCGAGGACGAGGTCTTCGATATCCGAGAAGGCTGAGCCTCACCAACCCGCAACGTCCCAATCGACGTCCCGCGGAATGTAGACCCAGTAGCCATGGCCGCTCCCGAAGAGATCGGAGGGATTCAGATCCCGCACATGATAGGGCCCTGCGGCATCGAACCCCGAGACGTGGGTCGCTGCGGTCGCGGCGATGAACCCTTGGACGGTGACACCGGCCGCGAATCCTGGGAGGGCGATGAGGTTCCAGCCCGCGCACAGGTGGACCCGAGTCGTCTGCGGGATGACGCCCAGCACCGCGACGGAGTCCGTTGCGGTCCCGTTCACCCAGAAACCGCGGCCGAGCGGCAATGAGAAACCGGCCGATTCCGTCGAGCGGGCGGACGACCATCCGAATCCACCGCTGCACGCGTCGTAAGCCCAGGCGTCCGACCACGCGCGCCCCGCCAAGAGGCTCAGGACCGCAGGATCCGTCAGCCGGACCGGGAGTCCTAGGAGGTTCAGTCCGGAAGAGAACGGTAGGCGGACCTTCGCCGCGAGGGTCGTCGAACGGCCCGTGTTGCCCGCGGCATCACGGGACTCGATGGCGTAGAAGTAATCGGACGGGTCCGTGCCCGAGCCGGGATCGATGAACGTGTACCGGGCGCTGCCATTCACCGCGAGGACGCCGCTCACGGGGGCGAAGGTGCCACGGGGCGTGGTCGCACGGAGGACTCGATATTCCGTCGCGCCGCCGAACAGGCCGTCTTCATAGGAAGGACGCCAGCCGATCGCGAGATCCGCGGTCCCGTTCGTGAAGCGGACTTCGTCGAGGGAGACGGAGGCCGGAGGCACGTTATCCGGTCCCGCATCGATCACGACGAAACACGTGGACGCGTAGGGTCCCCAGTTGCCGGACGCGTCCTGCGCGTGGATCCAGGCGCACGTGGTGCCAGGGGCGACCGGGAGGCCCGCCCGCCAGGTGACCCGCTCCACAGGGCCGTCGAACGCGGCGTCGGTCGGGGTCATCGGGAGCCCGCTGCCGGAGGCGGTCGGGATTGGCTGCGGGACTTCGAGGAACAGTTCCGCCGCGGCCACGACGCTTCCGCCTTCCATCCGATCGTCCGCGGTCCCGTTGAACGTCACCGCGAGTGCCGCCCCCGGGGGCCGCGGGTCCACCCGCACGCTCCCCGCCCAGAGGACGGGGCCGGTCGTGTCGCCTCCGGGACGACGGATCGAGAGCATTCCGTCCGTCGTGTCGTCGGCCTCGAGGGACGGCCGTCCGTTGTCCCGGGCCGTGATTCTCAACCGGTATCGGTCCCCGTTCGGCGCGCTCCCGGGGGTCCACGTGTACGACCGGGCAGAACCGGGCACGGTCGCGATGGGATTCCAGGTCACACCGCCGTCGTCGCTGAGGTCGAGGGTGAAGTTCGCGATCCCCACCCCGGGGCCGTACGCGGTCGCGGTCCAGGCGATCGGGATCGGCGCGCCGGTGAAGGTCCCGCCGTTGGGCGAGGAGATCGCCACGTCCGGGTGATCGCGGTCGAGGGTCGACGGGGACGAACTCACGAGCCACCGAAGGGCCGCGTCGAGGATTGCGGATCGCGTC
>VBMR01000031.1 GCA_005878325.1 Methanobacteriota archaeon
GCCCGGAAGGGCGATCCCCATCGAGGCCAACCCATTCGAGACGAGGACCGTGTTCGGCTTCACCGACCGGAAGAACCGACCGAGCCAAAGCTTGTGGGCTCCGACGTCGGAGAGGAGGAGATCGTCCGGCTCCAGGATGTCCCGAAGGTCCCACACGATCCGCTGCGGCTTCAACGACCGCTCCGCGACGTCGCCCAGCTCGGACTCTAGCGTCCGGATCGCTCGCTCCCGTTTCCGTCGGGCCCATCCGGAGTCACGAGGCCCTCGAATGCGATCCCGAAGCCCGCGCAGGGATTCTCGAATCTCGCCGACGACTTCCACCGCCGGGACATAGTGGCGTGAGATCTCCGCTGGCAACGAATCGATGTGGACGATACGACGATCCCCGCGCGGGTTCCACGACCGCGGCTCGTATTCCACGAAATCGAAGCCGATGCAGACCACGAGGTCCGCTTCGTCGAGGCCGCCAAGTTCGTGGTCTCCGGGCAAGACCCCGATCGTGAGGAGGCTGACGGGGGACGTCCAGGGAATCGTCCCTTTTCCCATGAACGTGTGCGCGACCGGGATCTGGAGGTCCTCCGCGAATTTCGTCAGCTCCGGGGAGGCGCCACCCCGAATCACGCCGTTGCCGGCGAGGATCACCGGACGTTCGGCGTGCTGGATGAGACCCGCGGCCTTGTCCAGGCTCTCGCGATCCGGGGCCGGCGGCCGAATGACGTCCCTCGGGAGGGGTGCGAGGTCCGTGGACGTCTCCGCCTCGGCGGCGTCCTCGGGCAGTTCGATATGGGTCGAGCCTGGCTTCTCGGCCTCGGCCAGCTTGAACGCCTTGCGGACAATCTCGGGTACCGTATCGGGGCTCTCGACCCGGGCGCTCCACTTGGTGATCGGCCCGAAGAGGCGGAGGATATCGATGAACTGGTGGGACTCGCGGTGGATCTTCGAGAGGTTCGCCTGGGCCGTGATCGCGACGAGCGGCGCCCGATCGAGGAAGGCATCGGCCACCCCGGTCACCAGGTTCGTCGCCCCGGGGCCCAGGGTCGCGACGCACACCCCCGCGTGGCCGGTGAGGCGGCCGCAGACGTCGGCCATGAACGCCGCCGCGCCTTCGTGGCGTGTGAGGATGAACCGGACCGAGCTGTCGCGGAGGGCGTTCATCAATTCCAGATTCTCTTCCCCGGGAATGCCGAACGCGAACCGAACGCCCTCGTTCTCAAGGCAGGAGACCAGGAGGGGGGCTGCCTTCATCGGGCTCCGGATGGGCGAGTCGACGATTTATTCCATCCGGACCGGCGCGAGACCGCAATCCGGCGCCGCGCCTGACCCGAAAAGGAACGCACTCCAGCTGGCCCCCGGGGTATAGTTGTACGGGCGGGAGCTAATTCGGCTGGGACTTGCCTAACGGCCGTCGTTTCGAAAAAGGATACTGGCAAGGACGGCAACGAATGAATGCCGCATCGCACTATAAATACGCGAACTTTCCATCGCAACGATCCGACGGACCTAGTTTAGGGCGGACCGCCGCACACAAGTATGGGCAAGTGTACTCCAAGCCCTTATCCCACGAAAGTCGGTTCGGGAATCCATTCCCAAACAGTGCCAATGGAGCGCGCGCTTTAAACCTACGGCAGCTAGCCGCGGCACTGCGCGCCGAACGACAGAAAGCCCGAGGACGCCCCTTTGGCAGGCCGCACGTTGGCTTGCGCTGGCCCTCTTCTTCCTCGCACTCGCCGTCGCATGGACGGCGGCCCCCGCCACCTCCGCGGTTCGGGCTTCTGCGGCACCGTCGTCGCCGTTTCCGTCGCCCGCGGCAGTGATAGACACGGCCGTCACCGCAGCACTCGTGTCCCCACGCTCCGCCACGGTTGGGGCGTCAGTGAACATTACCGCAACGATCCAGAACCTAGGAGACGCGAATGAAACGGTCGAAGTGAACGCATCGGCAGGCTCGAGGCTTGTCGGGAATACTAGTGTCAACCTCACAGCGAGCAACACGCCGAACGGGTCCCGAAGCGTGTGGTTCAACTGGGACACCTCGGGGGACCGCGCCGGTTCCTATCCGATCACGATTGAGGCGGCCCCGCTCCCGGGGGAAACGAATCTTTCGGACAACATCTTTCATGCGGGCTCGGTTGTGCTCGTTGAACCGGGAGCCATGACCGTAGAGGTCACGGCGAATCCACCGGCGTCGGACGTCCAGAAAACTATCGTGTTCCTTTGCCAACCGTCGGGGGGTGTGGCGCCGTATCGCTACCTGTGGAATTTCTCGGATGGGCGGTTCGACGACAAGGCGGTCAGCAACAAGGCGTACAGTTCTCCAGGCGTGAAGACGGTCAAATGCACGGTCACGGACAACACGACGGCGCGAGCATCCTCCTCGATCACGGTCGTGATCGCACCAATCCCGATGGTCATCGCGACGGTCGACAGGACCTCAGCGAGCCCCTCGACGGCATTGACGTTCCGTGCCCTGAGCTCGGGCGGAACGGGAACGATCACGTATTCCTGGGCCTTCGGCGATGGAGACACCGGAGTCGCGAACCCCATCGTGCACGCGTACAAGAACCCCGGTCAGTACACGGTCCATCTGGCGGTGACGGACTCGGTCGAAGGTTCCGACTCGACAAACCTCATCGTATCGATCGCCCCCTTGACCGTGACCGCGTTCCCGAGCTCGACCTCGGTCGGCGTGACGGACTCGGTCCTCTTCACCGCCTTTGCCTCGGGTGGCTCTGGCGACCCCTACACGTTCCAGTGGGAGTTCGGAGACGGTCAAAGCGGGACGGGACCCAGGGTGAGCCACGCCTACGGAGTCCCAAGGACGTATAGCCCGTCGCTGAAGGTCACGGATGGCTCCGGGACGACGGCCACGGTACTCCTCTCCAGCATCGAGGTCATAGGGTCGGCGACGAATGTTTCCGGTGGTCCCCCCTACTTTGAAGCGGGCCTCGGCGTGGTCACCGTGGTCGCGGTCGCCGTTGGGACCACCTATGCGGTTCGCCGCGGTGCGAGTCGACCCGGGACCCAGGGCACCAACGGGATCGACTCGTGCCTTTGCCTCAGGCTTCCAGGACGGAGGCCATGAGACGAGTTTCGGCGTGCTCGATCAGGGGTGCGGGATCGGGACGCAACGCCTTCCGATCCTCCGAAGCGTAGTACGCGGCGTCGCGGCTCTCAAACCCATCGGGTCCGTCGTATCGGAGAATCCAGACGAACGTGTTCTCTCCGGGGATGACCCACGCCCCGTCGATCTGGAAGCCAAATTTCCGACGCAGGGGCAGGACGCCTCGCGTCCATCCAGCTAGCCATTCATCCATGCTGCCATCCTTGATCCGATAAATCCGAAGCTGGGACGCCATGATCGGGACCGCTTCCCGAATCACCCTTCTGCTCGAAGGTCCTTTCGCACCTACGACGGCCCGGACGTACTCGGGGCGAGAGGCGTGCCGCAATTCAAGCAGAAGAGGGCCCCGGCGGCATACGGATGTCCGCATCGACCGCAGAATCCGCCTCCCGCCGGAGGGGTGACCGTCGGAACTGCCGCGGCAGGCGTCGTGGCAACCGGAGCGGGGGCCGTCCATGCGACGGGCGGCGGGAGCGACCCGTACAGGGTCGCAAGCCCATGGGTAAGGCGGTCGCGGGTCCTCCCGTACACCACGAGGAAAACGATGTATCCGACCAAGGCAAGACCAGGCGGGAGGAACACTCCCCCGACCATGATCTGGGTCAACTGAGCCGCCTCCTGGCTCGTCACCACACCCGAATTCGAGAAGAAGCCGAGGATGCGGGCCGTGTAATATCCGACCAAAGAGATGCCCACGATCCCCAAGGCCGGGATGGCGGCCGACGCGATGTCCGACCATCGTCGCGTCTCAGGCGGCTGAAGGGACCGGACCATGAAGCGATACATCTGAGCTTTCGCGCTCACCCCTGCCGTCCAGAAGATCGTGATCAGGAGCGGGACGTAGATGGTCGGGGGAATGCCGCCCGCCAGAAACAGTGTCGTCGTACCGAAGATCACCAAGCCGACAACCAGGATCGCGGCCATCGTGGAAAGGCCCGCCCCGATCCACTTGAACGTGACGCCTCGACGCGCGTTCGCCGCGTGCTCGGGGCCGTACTCGTCGGCCCCGTGATGCATCCGGATGACGGACATCAGGCTGAGGATGAAGTTGATGATGAACACGAGCACGAGGCCGCAGGAGGCCGCCGCCAGGGTGGCGATGAACGAGGCCGCGGCGATCGGATCCGGGGATGCTGCAACGAGCACCGCCGACAGGCCGACCGCCAGCGCACACATGCTGAAGATGATGTCCAGGATCAAGTTCACGAAAAGGGTTCCGACGCCTCGGACCGTATCCGGCTTGATGACGACGCTTGGCCAGTACGGGACCGGGGGCGCCGATGAAGTAGGTGCGGCCACCAGATCGATAGCGGTCGCAGCATCAATAAAGATGTCGTCCCACGCCGGTTTCGTGCACCGTCACGGTCCACCCTGGGCCGCGGGCCGACGCTCCATCGCGGCTCGTTCGATCACTTGGAGTGCGTCCGGCGCGAGGTCGAGCTCCATCAACTCCCGCATCTCGACGAACCGGGCGTGGCTCGCATCACTTGCGGGAAACGGCTCTCCTCGGACGTACGCGCAGAGGAGATCCACCAGGACGTAGTGCCATCGCACGCGGTCTCCCTCTCGCTCGATGTAATCGGATACGGAGAATACGGACAAGGGTCGGACCTCAACCCCCGTCTCCTCTCGGGTTTCTCGGACCCCGACGGCGGGGACCGGCTCGGTCGGGAACTCGTGGTCCTTGGACATTCGATTCGCCATCGCTCCGGAGGGGTTTCAACGCTATGATGAGCCGAGCTCGAGGCCGCCCGGGCCAATCAGCGGATAGTCGTCGAACGTCCGCTGGTACAGGACGTGTTGAAGCCCTTCGCTCATTCGCACATACCGCTCCATGGGGATGTCGAGCCGACTCGCCAGGTGGGCGAGGGCCTCGCGCATCGTTGGGAATCGATGCGGCAACTGCCGCAAGGCAGCGCGCACGTGCTCGCGCACATTCCACACCCCGACCGGCATTATGTATCCGGGATGGGTCTCCCGCAGGATCACGGTCGCGGCCTGACGACCCTCTCGCAGGAGGGCCTCTCCGACCGCGAGTCGCGCCGCGTAATAACATCCGCCGATGCTCGCGTAGGTCGTGCGGCCCTCGAATCCCTCGTGGTCGCCGAACATGACGACCTCCTGGCCCAAGGGGTTCCACAGGGTGTTCGGATACCACGCCTCGATCAGCTCGTATCGCCAAGGCCGCGGCACCATGATGATGAGGAATCGATCGTCGTATCCGATCGCCTCGTAGACTCGGACCTCGTTGATCAGGGGCTTCTTCTTCACGGTCTCGCGCAGGTCCTTGCCGATCGTGTCGTCGACGGCGGTGATGGACCAGCGGGTCGGCACGAACCTCCGGTTCTTCTCGAACCCGAACGCGCCAACGCTGAAGGCCCTCTGGATCTTCGACACCGGCAGCCCGTGGCCGAACAGGTCCAAGACCGCCTCTTTCGCGCGCAGATCCGTGTCCGAATACGCGCGGTCGAGACGTGCGTCGACCTTCAGCGTCCCGACATCGAGGCGTCGCAGGGGGGCGGAGGGGCCGAAGGGCTGCACGTTGTCGTCGAGGACGACACGCCCTTGGGGTTTCCGGGCGAACCCAACTTCGACCTCCGCCGGCGAGGTGCCAAGCGCCAGCTCCCGTGTCAGGTCGACGATCCGGCCGCCGCGGTCCACGTCGCCCACATGGACGCGGTGCATGCCGCGGACGAGGGTCGAGCGAAACCGGACGATGTCCTCCATGGGATGCCCGACCCACTCCTCCGGCGAATCGAGGATCTCCGTGTCTCCATGCACGGGCGGCACCAGTGGACCGACGAAGACCTTCGGATACCCGAAGCGGCCCACGAACACGCCGGGCGGAGAGGAACCATCCAAGTCCACGCGGTCGATCATCGGCGCGGTCTTCATCATGGAATCCCAGCGGACGAGGATCGGGCAGCGGGCCTTGCCGCAGAGGAGCTTCGCGCCGCGGCACTGGATGCAAAGCCCACTCGAGATCGCGGCGCGGGTGTCGGCATCGAATAGGCTGGCGAAGGTCCCCGAGGAGGACTGGACCGGGAGGGCGATCACGATTGCGACACGGACCCGACCGGACCTTAAGAAAGTGAGCCCGAGGTGGCCGGACCGTGCCGCGGAAGGATTATCCCCGATGGCGCGGCTTCCGTATACGTGCGTCCGGATTCCCCCTTGGCCCTGTCCACGGAGGACCGGATTCTCCTCTACTTCTCCGACTTCCGGAACCTCGAAGATCGGTTCGTCCTGCCGCAGGCCGTCACCCAGAAGGCAATCGCCTTCGCGGCGGGGGTACAGCGGAAGCATCTCTCGCGGTACCTGGACGAAATGGTCCACGATGGGTACCTCGTCGAGACGAAGGCCCATATCGAAGGCGAGAAGCAGCGGATGTTCGCGTACTACCTGGCGCCCCGTGGTTGGGAGCGTGCGAACGCCATCAAGCAGAGGCTCGCGACGATCCGCGTCCCCGTCGTCGTCGCCGGCGTCCCGAAAGAGATGAGCCTCGAAGAGATCGACCGGGCGACCTCCGTCCACCTCACGTTCTCCGACATCATCCGGGAGGCGATGACAGTCGACCGGCTGGACCTCGAGTACCTGGAGGGCATCGACGACCGCCGGAAACGGGCGATGGACGAGCGCGTGAAGCGCCTCGAGGAATTCACCCGCGCCGTCATGATCGCCTGGAAGGATGGGCGGGTGACGGCCACCGAGCGCTTGCTCGTCGAGCAGCTCCGGGAGAACCTGGGGATCTCGCGGGAGGAGCAGCAACGGATCGAGTCCGAGGTCATGGAGGACGTCCTCGAGAATCGGACGGGAATCTACGCCGCCGTGGCGGAGGAGGCCCTCGAGGACGGGCCGATCACGGAGGACGAGCGAGAACTCCTGGAGGCGCTCCGGAAGAAACTCGGGCTGTCGTCCCGCGACGTCCGTGCAATCGAGTCCGAGATCGGCAAGGCCGAGTCTTAGCGCGCGACGAACAGGCGGTACTTCTGCGTCGGGTCCGAGATCTCCATCTCGATCCGCTTCGCGACCAGCTTCTCCGGATGGTGAATGCTCGGGACGCGTTGGTCGAGCTCTACGAAGGACTTGAAGGGACCCTTCTTGCGCTCCTCCAGGATCGCCCACATCGTCTTCTTCCCCAGGCCTGGGAGCAGCTCGAGCATGTGGAACCGCGTCGTGATCGCCTGGGCGCGGTTGTAGAAGTCCACGAACTTCTCCTCCTTCTCCTTGACGATTTCCTGAACGACGAACGGCAGTTCCTTCTGCGCCGCGGTGGTCAGTTCCTCGTAGCCGACGCGCCGTTTCACGTGGAGGATCTCCGTCCGCTTGTCCACATCCTTGCCGATGTAGACGGGCTGGCCGATCGACAGCGAGGCGCCCTCCTTGGGCACGAGTTCGAACAACTTGAACTCGTCCACCCCGATCGCGTACGCCAGGGCCTCCCGGTGGAACTTGGACTGGTCCGGATGACCTTGCGGTAGATAATCCAGAATGCGGGCGTAGTCCTCCATGCGAGTCGCCTCGTCAGCGATACTTGCCCACGATCTCGAGGACTTTCTCCGCATCCTCTTTCGACAGTGCGAATCGTTCCTTTGCGAAGATCGCCCGGACGTCGTCCATGTGGGTCGGCATCAGGTCGGCGATCTTCACCGCGTTGAAGGGGGACATCATGGGGATCTCCATGAGCTCCTTCACGATCGCGGGCACCTTGTCGGCGGGCACGCGGGAGAAGAGGGATGCATGGGAAAGGGAGTATTGCTGCTCCGGGTTCAGCTCGCCCCGGACGCCTTTCTCTTTTTCCAGGATGACCTTCAGGTCGGCGAGGGACACGAACGACTCCTCCATCGTATCCCCTCACGCGCGACGGAGATGCTCGGGCCGGACGACCGCCTGCTTGATCCGGCCGCCGAATCGGACGTCCACGAGGAAGGCCCGACCGCGGCGTCCCACCACGGTGCCCGTCATGCCGTGGAACCGGTTGTGGGGCCATCCTTTCTGGAAGCTCGAATCAATCACGATCGTCACGCGCTCCCCGACTTCGAAGGAACGGAAGGATCGGGTGATCGGGGAAAGCCCGCGCTGGCGTGGACCGCGGCGGAACTTCTGCCGGGTCTTCTCCATGATCCCTTTCGAGGCCTTCACCATCTCCGTCACCCGTCGTGCACGTCGAGGACGTCGAGCTCGAGGACTTCGCACGCCGCCCCGAGTCGTTCAGCGAGGGAAGGCCGCGTGCGGCCTCCGTCCCCATGGACCCATTCCTTTACGTAGGTCCCCGCCTCCGCGGTCACCCGCAGTTCGACTCGATCCCCTTCGACTCCGCGAACGTCCGCGGAGAGGACCCGTCGATGCCGTATGGTATCCGCGCGCCGGTGAACGACCCGTTCCGGGGTGCGTTGTGCGATCGGCTCAAGTACCAGAGCCAGAAGCGTCGATTTAAGCTTTGCCTCCTCCACGGGAGGGGCCATCCGCAACGCGATGCGGTACGTCTTCGCGGCCCGGTCCTCCTTCAACGGGACGACCTCCCCGGCGGTCGCAGGCACGAGCGCATCGACCTCGACGATGCCGGACGCATTGATCCGGGCCACCGCGCCGGGAAGATCGAGGTGCCGCCGGTGCGGCTCCTTCACCTCAAGGATGAACGGCCGGCCCCGACCGAGCATGCGCGCGTCGACGTCCTCGCGTCCCATCCCATGGAGCGCGTGGGCGCGGCCCCCGGATTCTCGCATGACCTCCGCGGCGATGACTTCCTCGACGCTCGTTGGATACATCTTGCCGGTGCCGCCACACCGGTCGCATCCCTTCCCCATGCACCGGCGGCACGGCCAGCGGGTCTGCGGCATGCCCCGGACGAGCTTGCGGTACCGTCCCCGGAGGTACAACGGATTCACCTGGACGTCCACATGGTCGAAGGCGGGATCGATGACCGCGACGATCTCTGGATGCGTGAGGTCCGGTTCCTTCCGAAGGCGGTCCGAGACGACCTTGCCAACCTCCCGGTTCACCTCCGCCTTCAGCGGCTCCGGACCCGCGGCCCCGAGGTCGGACCAGAGGACCTCTTCGCGAGCGGCAATCTCTGGGTCGATCTTCGAGCCGATCGCGAAGGAATCGAACTCCCACGGCTCGAGCTTCCGCACGACAAGGTCGGCGAGGTCGGTGTACCGTGCCGTGAGGCCGACGCAAAGCCAGCAAGGGCCCTCCTGCAATCCCGTCTCGCGGCGGATGGATCGCCCTCGTGCCTCGTTCGTGTATCCGTGACCGATCTTTCCGAAGAGGCGGCCGAGGCAGGAGTCGCACAGCGTCCGGTCATTCAGGCGGGACCAATGGGTCGAGCGGGCCGCGGAGAGGACCTCGTCCACGCCTCCCCATGGAGACGGGACCTTAAAGGTTCACGCGAGCACGAGGAGGCTCGTGATCAGGTTCACGAGGACGATGGCGGTCATGAGGGCATATTTGGAGTCGCGTTCGTCGATGAAGGAGAGGACGCTGAGGAAGACGCGGACCACGGGAGTGAAGATCAGGACGAGCACGCCCAGGCTCAGGTAGCCGTCCGGGGAGAAGCGAGATAGCTGGCCGATGAGAGATCGCGGGGCGATCGAATGGTCCGGGACCTCGCCGCCGGTGGCCGCGAGGAGGACGAACCCGAACAGGAGGACGCCCACGGAGATGACGACGCCGCCACGCAGGACATGATAGATGAGCCGGTTCCGGTCCTCCACTTCCGTTACGACCGCGCGCCGGAGGGTAGCGATCCGATCCTGTACAAGGCGGAGGCCGCTCCGGGCCCCGATCAAAGCGGGACCCCCGTGAACGCGAGACGGACGATCATCGCGAGGCCGAGACCGGCGAGAAAGAGGGCAAAGGCGAACCGGACGTTCGACGCCTTCGCCTTTTCCATCAGATGGGACCCCAGGTACGTCCCCGTGAACACCCCGATGATCACCATGGCCCCGTAGCTGGGGTTCACGAGCCCTTCGGAGTAGTAGATGGAGGCGCTCGCAGCCGCCGTGACCCCGATCATGAAGTTGCTCGTCGCGACCGCGGCCTTCATCGGGACCCGCATGAGCATGTTCATCGCGGGCACCTTGATGAATCCGCCTCCGATCCCGAGGAGGCCCGAAAACACGCCCGCCACCGCGGACACGCCGAAGCCGGCGACCGGCCGCTCCACCCGGTATCGGTACACGCCCTGGTCCTCTTGATCGAAATAGACACTGCTCAGGCCCAATCGCTTCGACAGCGGCGACTCCTCGCCGGTTCGGTATGCGCGCTGCCTCGCGGTCTCGCGGACCCGAGCCATCGTCGAGGCCGCGTACAAGACGACGAGCCCGAAGGTGATGTAGAGGTAGAACTCGGGGACGAGCAGGCCGAAAAACGCGCCAAGGATCGCACCGAGCGTTGACGCCACTTCCAAGAACATCGCCAGCCGCAGGTTCGTCAGATGGTCCCGGACGTACACGGATGCGGCGCCGGACGACGTCGCGATGACCCCAATCAAACTCGTCGCGATCGCAATCTTGATCGAGAGCCCCAGGGCCAGGGTCATGAACGGGATCAAGAACACGCCTCCCCCGATCCCGAGGTAGGACCCTGCGACTCCGGCCAGGAACGCCGCGACCGCCAGGAGCACGAGGGCGGTCAGGAGGTCCATCCACTTGGGCAAGCCCTGATTTGCTAAGCGACGTCGGCGGCCCGGGAGATCGAGCGACCGCGGGCCTTCACGACCACCTCGCGGAACCCGCTGTTGAAATGGGTGACGACCGCGAGGACGTAGTTCATCGTCGGCTTCTTCCCGATGTACACCACGCCCGATTCGACCATGACGCGCTCCGCGGGGACGATGGCCCATCTGGAGGCCGCGTATTAATGTCCTTCGCAACGGCTGATGGATGGAAGCGGAAATGTTTTTACGAACGGCTGTCAATGAAGAGCCCGACCCACATGGCGAGAGACCGGGACTCGGGGTTCCATTCCGCGGCGGGCCTCATCCGATATTTCGACCAGGAGGACGAGAAGGCCCTCAAAGTCCCTCCCATGGTGGTCGTCCTCCTCTCCGTCGTCGTCTCGGGCATCATCCTCTATCTCACGTTCGCGTATCCGCTCTGAGCCCTCGGGATCCCACGTGACGAGGATTTCGAAACGCTGCGACCCGAACGGCTGCGGAACCAGTTCGCGCTATTCTCCCCATAGAAACGGATGAGGGCTCGGGCCCGAGGGCCTCATCGGTATTGCGCGCAGGTCGGGCAATACCATCGTGCATATTGCGGATACCAAGTCATCGGATTCCCGCACATGGGGCAGGCGGCAGGGACGGACGGATACCCCGCCGGGCCGTACCCACCCGGGCCGTACCCAAAGGGCATGCCGGCTCCGACCGGATGGTTCTCGCGGACGACGAGGTACACCACCAGGACGATGACGAACCCGATCAGGGTTCCGAACAAGGTCGCAAGGATGAGGAGGATGAGCCAAACAACCGCGTCCATTCCACGACTCTCGGCGTCCCGGTACATCCAGACGCCGCCCAGGATCAGCGCAACGATTGCGGCGACGCAGAGGAAGGCCAACCACGCGAGGAGACCTGCGGCGAGGACCTGGAAGGCGGTATCCATGGAGGCCGCGACGCGCACTGGCCTCTCGCTATATCAGGGTTCCTTGGGCCCGCTCCGGATGGGACGTCAGATGCGGGCGAGAGACGACTTCCGGGTCGTGCTGTCCGTGTTCGCCCCGCTCACGGGGGTGTTGCTCACGCTGTCCTTGAACCCGCAGTGCTCGCACTCGATCCAGATCCGGACGGACAGGTAGTTCCAATTCCAGGTCGGCTTGCCGCACCGGGGGCAGACCTCCGGGTGGGAAGGGCGCATCACGGGGCGCCCATTATGGCTGGGCCTTTCAACCTGTCGGAGCGGCTACCACGGACGAACGCCGAGCTTCGCCTTCGCCTTCACCGGTTGCCCGCGTCGCTCCGCCTCGATCTCGATCGTGTCCCCGATCGACCGCTCCCGCAAGCCTTCGACGAGGTCCGCGACCCCGGTCAGGGGCTTGCCTCCCAGGCTCGTGATCACGTCGCCCACCTGGAGTCCCGCGGCCGCCGCCGGGGAGCCGGGTGTGATCTCCGCCGCGAAGACGCCGTGACGGCTCGCGATCCCATAGTATGCCGCGAGGCGCCGGTCGACGTCGTACCCGCCGATCCCCAGCCAGGGCCGTTGGACGTGGCCGTGGGCGATGATCTCGCGGGCGGCCACCAGGGCCGCATTGACCGGGATCGCGAAGCCGATCCCCTCCGCATACGGGATCGTCGCGGTGTTGATCGCGACCACACGACCCCGCAAGTCGACGAGGGGGCCTCCGCTGTTCCCCGGGTTCACCGCCGCGTCCGTCTGGATCACGGGGATCCCATCGCCCGGACCGCGGCCGAGGTGTCGGCGCAACGAGCTCACGACGCCCGAGGTCACGGTCGGGCCACCGGGCAGGCCCAGGGGGTTCCCGATCGCGAGGACCGGCTGGCCCACCTTCAGCTCGTCCGAGTTCGCGAAATCCGCGGGCCGGAAGTTCGTCCCTTCGACCTGGACGACTGCGATGTCGGTCTCCTCGTCTCCGCCGACGACCGCGCCGCTCAGAACGCGGCCATCGCCGAAGGTCACGATCACCTTCTCGGCTCCGTCGACGACGTGATGGGTCGTCAGGATGTGTCCGCCCGCGTCCAGGACCACCCCGGATCCGAAGCCCCGCCGGGGCCATCCGCCCCAGGGAGGACCCACCGGCCGATGGGCCGTGCTCACGTTCACCGTGCTCGCCCCTGCCTGATCCACCGCCTGAATGTACAGGTTCTGCAGATCCGCTAACATGGAGGGGTCCAACGCGCCCGCGCGGTATGTTGAGCGAGTTCGCCGCGGCGTGGTCACACGCGCGGCTCTCGTCGGAAGATGAAACGGTCGAGGGCTCCGGGTGCAATGTAGAACGGCGGGATGACGGCGTACAGGATGATGCTGGCGATGGGGCTCGCGAACGCGAGGAGGACCGCGACCGCGCAGACCACCGGCGCCATCGAGATCCGGCGTCGAATCGTCCCGATGAACTCCTCCGTAATCGAGGGAGGGACGAGCCGGTGGTCCCTCACGGCGTACGACCAGACGAGGTACAGGGAGCCGCCAATCAGGATCAGGACGATGCCGTACACCTGGACGGCGAGCGGGACCTCCGGATAACGGCTGATCAAGGAGGTCGAGAACGGGACGAAGGCCACGAGCATTCCGAAGAGGATGTTGATCCACAGGAATGTGCGGTCCGCCGCATCGATGATTCGGAACATGGCGTGGTGCCCGACCCAGTAGATGCCCAGGACCACGAAGCTGATCGCGTACAGGCCGATGGCGGGCAGAAGGTCCCAGAGTCGCCCGGGAAGGAGCGCCGCTTTGTCACCCGCCGTGATTTCCGGGACCGCGATGTTGAGGGCGAGAAGGGTCATCGCGATCGAGAAGAGACCGTCGATCAGAGCCTCGACACGCACGGGACTCATGTTCGCATGGGTGTGCCGGTCCTGCAGATTCTCCATGGGCCCTCCGGTCAGGACCAGAAGGCGTCGAACGCGGTCTGATCCTCGTTGAACAGGTGGGCCTCGGCGATTCGATCTCGGCGGATCGTCATCAGGAGGAGGTATCGCCCCGCGTAGGTCCGACCCGCCCGCTGGCCGGTCGTCGTCGCAAGCGCCACGCCATGGAGATCACTGCCGAAGGCATCCACGAGTTCCGCATGGAACGTCCCGCCGCTTCGTTCGCCCAGCGCCTGGAAGTACGCGAAGATCGCCGCCGATCCGCGATGGGTTCCGGAAATCGGCGTGGATCCCGGGACGTGCCACACCGCGTCGTCCGCGATGAGGGCCGCCAAGGTCGTGCGGTCCCGCGTCCGAAACGCCTCGTAGAGCCGACGGACCAACGCCGCGTTCGGGTGCTCCGTCATGTCCTGCGGCCCCTTCCGGGCTTCTGCGGGCGTCCCATGCCGCCGAACGACTCTTCCACCAACCCTGGCCGCGCGTTTTCGAAAATCCCAATCGGGTTGCCGCTGGGGTCGTCGAAAACGTAACACGGCCCTGGAGGGATTTCGAAGGAGTCTGATTTGGGTTTCCATCCCCGCGCCCGAAGCGACTTCGCGGTCGCCTTCAGGTCGTCGACCTCGAACAACGGCAGGCAGGAAGGCGCGGGCCGGTGGTCCGCCAGCAAGTACTGCGCGCCGTCCCCGATTCGGAGGCCCGCGACCTGCGCCCCGAATTCCTTGTAGCTCCACAGGACCTCCGCGCCCAAGACCTTCGTGTAGTAACCCAGATCGCGTTCGAAGTCCGCGGTTCCGACGTAGAGATAGGAGAGCTTGCCGAAAGGAGGCGCCATGTTCCCGGCAACACCTCCGTGTGAATTAGCGTTTTAGTCTGGGACGGCCCGCCCGAAGCTCCTTTACCGCGAAGGCCGTACGCCCCGAAGAGAATGCGGTCGATCGCGAACAGATTGATGGCCCTCCAGGGGGCCTGGCGCCGGACCCGCGCGTTCGATTGGGTGGTCGCGGGGATCAGTCTCCTCGCGGGCTTCACGATCGCGGCATCCCTGGGCGCGGACATCCCCATCTCTCTGGTCCTATTGGGGATCGCCCTCATGGCCCTCGGGATCCGCGGGATCGCAGTCGGCGTGACATCCACTGGGAGGACCATCCCTTTCCGCGCGCTCGAGTGGGCCACCGGGGTCGCATCGACGGGCTTGGGCTTCTTGGTTGCCGTGTTTCCCAGCTTTGGCGTCGCAACCCTGATCTGGTTCCTGTTCCTGGGCTTCTTTAGCTTCGGTGCGGCGCGACTCGGAAACGGCCTTGCGGGGGCCCATCTCCCGCCGTGGTTGCGCGGCTATTTCGTCGCCATCGGAATGTTCAACCTGCTCCTCACGCCCTTCTTCGTCCTGGCACCTGGCCGCCCTCGGATCACTCTCGTCCTCCTGCTGGCCGCCGCGGTCGTCGCCGACGGAATCGCAATCGTCGTGCGGGTCCGGGTTGGACCGCGATCGGCAACCGAACCCGCGAGAGCCAGAGATTCGAACGAGCGATCTTTGAAATAGCCGCGTCCCACTGCGGCGCGCGATGGCGCGGAAGGAAGTGCGAATGACGCGAGCCGCCCGGCGACGCGCCCGCCGCCGAAAGGGCGCAGGGCCGTCCCACCGAATCAAGAGAGGGCGACGCCGATAGTCGTTTCCTTCCGGATCCTCACTTCGTCGCCGCCGTCTTGCCCGGTACCGTCTCGCCGCCAGAGTCGGCGGGCTCGTAGACCATTTTCACGACGCCGGTACTGAAGGTCTTCGAGTCGACGAGTTTCAATTTCGCCTGACTCGCCTCGTCGAACAGCCGCTTTCCCTTACCCAAGACGATCGGATACACGAGCAGCCGGTATTCGTCGATGAGGCCGTGGGGCAACAGGGAGCGGATCAGGCCGGGAGACCCGTGGATCACGATGTCTCGCCCTCCTTCCTTTTTCAGCTTGGAGACCTCCCGGGGCAGATCGCCGCGGATCAGGTGGG
>VBMR01000032.1 GCA_005878325.1 Methanobacteriota archaeon
GGTCCTTCTTCCCGGTCGACGCGATGCCCGCCTTCCTCCAGACGGGAGCCCGATTCCTCCCCCTGACCTACATCAACGAAGGCCTTCGCGCGACGATGACCTTCGCGAACGACACCACGGCGCTCGTCGACCTGGGCATCACCATGGTGTTCGCTGTTGTCTTCTTCGTCGTGGCCGCCCGAGGCCTGTCCTGGAAATCGAAGTGAGCTACGAGGGCGGAGGTCGCGGATCGCTCGCCGCGCCGCTGGCGGTGCGCCGCCAGAGGCGGAACCCAATCTCCCGCTCCCGTTCCTCCTGAATTCGTCGACGCCATGCCCGGAGGAGGTCTCCCCGGGACAAGTAGCCGACCAACCTCTCGTCCCGGTCCACGACGGGAAGGTGACCGATGTCATGCATCACCATGGCTTCCAGGGCGACCGAACACGGTTGCTCCGGGCGGACCACAAACGGATGGTGGGTGGCGACCTCGAGGACCTTCTTGGGGACGGTCGCCTCGCCGCCCCTCGCGAGATCGCTGCGAGTCACGACGCCCACGAGCCGACCGGTTCCGTTCGTGACCGCGAAACTGCGCAGCTTCGACTCCGGGCGTGAGGGATCGCCAAGTCGGGCGGCGAATTCGGAGACGGGCAGGTCAGCCGGCGCGCGGACCACGTCCGAGGCCATGATGCGGGAGACGGGCACCACGTCGAGGAGATTCGTTTCATATTCATAGCGGACGAGGAGACCACGCCGAGCCAGCTTTTCGGTCATGATGGTCCGGTCGCCCATGAAAAGGATCATGACCGCATCGGCGACGACGCAGCTGACCAGGATGCTCACGAGGCCCGCATAGGCCCCGCTGACCTCCGCCGCGAAGACGATGGCCGCGAACGTGGCTCGGGACGCGGCGCCGAAGACGGCGGCCATCCCCGCGAGCGCGAATGCCGCGGCCGGGACGACGAAGGTCGGATCGAGGTCTTTGAACAGGACGCCGAACAGGGCGCCGAACGCGCCCCCGGTCACGAAGAGGGGAGCCAAGACGCCCCCCGAGGTGCCTGTCGACAAAGCAACGAGCCATGCGGAGGCCTTCGCCACGAGCAGCACCACGAGAACGGCCGCGACGAGCATCCTCGGATCGGTGAGGATATCCTGAATCGTGTCGTATCCGACTCCAAGGACTCGCGGGACGACGAATCCCAAGAGGCCAACCGCCACGCCGCCGAGGGCGGGATACCAGAATCGCTCGATGGGAAGACGGACGAAGGCATCCTCCAGACCGTAAAGCGCACGGGTGAGGACTACGGCGAGGACTCCGCAGACGACCCCGAACGCGGCGAAAATCGGCAGTTCCGTCAGGCCTCCAAAGTTCGTCCCGGCGGGGACAGGGAACAGAGGCCCCTGTGAGAACATCAGGAAATGCATGCGGGTGCCGATAGCGCTTGCGATGGCGACCGGGATGAAGGACCGAGCCCGGAACTCGAAGAGCAGGAGCTCAATCACCAGGAGGACCGCGGCGATCGGAGTGCCGAACGTGGCGGCCATGCCCGCGGCCGCGCCGCAGGCGAGGAGGGTCCGTCGTTCGCCCGAGGTCAACCGGAAGAATTGGCTGAATATGCTTCCCACAGTCCCTCCGGTCTGGATGATCGGGCCCTCCGCCCCGAATGGACCACCGGAGCCGATCGCGATCGCGGTGGAGATCGGTTTGAGCAGCCCGACTCGAGGCTGGATCTTGCTCCGCCCGGTGATGATTGCCTCCATGGCCTCAGGGATCCCATGGCCCGAGATTTTCTCCGATCCGAAGCGGATCAAGAGGGCGACCAGGAGGCCGCCGATCACCGGAACCCCGATTGACCATGGAGTGCCGGCGACCGGCCCGTTGGCGGGGTCGACGAACTCCCAACTGATCCGTTCATAATAGAACAGATTGGTGAAGAAACCGATCAGATGGTACAGAGCGAACGCGGCGGCTCCAGCAAGCAGGGCGATTCCTGATGAAAAGACTGAGAGGGCGAAAATCTGGCTCACGCGGGGGAGGTGGGTGCCCAGCGCAGGCTGTCCCATTCGGGCGTCCGAGCACGACGACGTATTTACGGATTTTCTGAGCCGGGAAGCGACGCGTGCGTCTCGCCCGGTCAGATGAACTCCGCGAACTTCGCGACGAGCTCGGGCTTCGTGTCCTTGAGGACCTTGAGGATCGCGCGCACGCTGAGCTTGTGCACGCCCACCTCGGCCAGGACCTGAATGATGTCGTCGAACTCGCCGTCGGATAGGGTGACGAGCTTGTTCTTCGCAAGCCAGTTCCGGTACAGGTTCTCCTCGAGCTTCGCCCGCCATCCTTTTTCATATTCCATCAGGGCGGCCTCGCTGAAGTCCCCGGCCTCGTTGCATTTCGCAAGGACCTTGCCGAGAATCATGCCCGCGAGCATGCCATTCCCGATGCCGCCGCCCGTGATCGGGTCGATCATTCGCGCGGAGTCCCCGACGAGCGCGATTCCGTTGCCCACGGACTTCTTGATAGGCGGGGCCGTCGAGACGCCACCGGTGACCATGTCGAGAGGCTGCGCCCGGCCCATCCGCGGGTCCTGCGCGATCCACCGGTCCAGGTAGCCCTTGATGTCGACGCGGCTCTTGAGCCGGTCCAGGGACACGCCGATGCCAACATTCGCGGTCGACTCGTCCTTCGGGAAGACCCAGATGTACCCGGCAGGGGCGCAGGTCCCGAGCCAGAACTCGCAGTAGTCGGGGAAGTCGTGACCGGGCCCGATGTTCGTGAGGCGATATTGGAGGGTCCCGGTGATGTCCCCCGCCCGCAGGAGGGTCTTGAATCCCGCCCAGCGACCGACCTGGCTCTCATAGCCATCCGCCGCGACGATGCACTTCGCCTCGAGGTTCATCTCATCCTCTAGGCGCTTCGCCCGGACGCCCCGGACCCAGCCGTCGTCCTTGAGGATCGCCGTCGCGGTCGTCTTCAGCCAGATCTCGGCCCCGGCCTTCGCGGCCTCCTTCGCCACCGCCTTATCAAACGCGTCCCGCTCGAGGACGATGCCGACCTCGTTCCCCGCGTGGGCCTCCTCGATCGTGAGCTCTGTGCCGTTCGGCGAGAAGATCTTGGCCCCTTTCACCTCGCGGCCGACCCACTTCTGATCGAAGGGAAGTTTCGTGTCCTCCACGAAATGGCGTGCCAGCCCCTCCCCGCAGCGCACGGGAGAGCCGATTTCCTGCCGCTTCTCGATTAGGAGCGTGCGGCATCCACCGGCCGCGGCATACCGCGCCGTCATCGAACCGGAAGGGCCCGCGCCCACGACGACGACGTCGTACTGATAGGAGGGCATCGTCTCGGTCGACCATTCATCGGCACGGGATATATCAGAGTGTCGGTGAAGTCCGTCACCGGTAACTGTTTGGCCGATTCCCTCCTAGTGCGCCATAGAACATCTTTGACCGCGGTAGGAATATATCGAGATGGAGGGATACGAGGCATCAGATGGCTGATTCGGAAACGCGGCAGGCCCGAGCGGCCGTAATCATGCTGGCTGGAGTCGTGTCCCTCGTCCTCGCGGCAATCGTCTTCTTCCGACCTAGACCGGGAGACTGCGCCATTTTCCCGAATGGTGTGATCGACTGCGGGCCCCCACGAGAGGCTACGGGCCCCCTGCTGCTCGCCAGTTTCGGGTTCGTGGTGTTCGGGGCTGGGGTCTCTTACCTTCTAGCCATTCACCGCTCGATTCGGACCCCCTCCGGGGGCCATGAGTGGCTCGGCGCGGATGCCATCAAACATCCCAAAGGGTTCCGTGAGTCGTGGCGAGTCCTCATCATGTCCTCTGTCGCAGCAGCCCCCGTCCAGATGATTTCCATAGGGTTAGTCGTCATTGCCTTCGGTCTCCTTCTGGCCTGGGTGTCTCCTGGCGCGCTCTTTTGGCCAGTTGGTATCCTGATTCTGGGAGCCCTAGGAGTCTACCACGGCCTTCGAAGGACGAGCGCCTAGAAGGATGCCGCAGCGAGAAACCAGTCCGAGGTTTCGGTGGCAGGGAGTCCAGTAACAGGGCGGCCTTTCGGCGTCTCGATTCAATCCGCGCAGGGGCCCCCAGGCCCTTTTTTGGGCCTACTTCATCGTGTGAAGCTTGTGCCCGCGGGGATAGTCGATCGCCCCGACCGGGCAGACCTTCACGCACATGCCGCACTGCGTGCAGTCCTCGTTGAACGTGAGGTAGACCTCGTTCAGGAAGATCGCGTTCGTCGGGCAGGTGCCGACGCAGGCTCCGCAGTGCATGCAGAGCATGTCGTCGATCGCCATGATCCCGTTGTCGCGGACGGAGGGACGGATGGACACGACCTGCTCAGGCATGCCGGCCCCGCCACTCCTCCATCGGCACCGCGAACTTCTTCTCGATTTCCTCACGGAAGTTCGGGCCGGTGTTGTAGGCGCAGAACGGGATCACCTTGCCATCGGGCGTCGCGTAGTGGATCACGCACCGCTTCACGCGCTCGATGTCGTAGTTGTAGTTGTCCTGGAAGTGCATCCCGCCGACGTACATCGTCGACCAGGAGAACTCCGCGGCCCCGGCCTTGTCGCCCTTCGTGAACATCCGGTTCAGGATCTTCAGCATCTTGGCGAGGCCCATGCCTTCGGGTGCCTCGTCGGCCTTGAAGTGCCGCTTCAGGAGCTGGAGCGCCTTCAGCTTCGACGTGAACTTGATCTTCTTGTCCTTCGTGTCCTGCGCGAGGTCCCACAGGTCTTCCATCAGCCCTTCGACGTCGACGAAGCGCGTGATCGGGATCGGGTCCTTGCCATTCTCCAGGAACAGGTAGGACGCGAGGCCGCACGCCGGGTGCGAGGTGAACGAGGGCTTGGCCGTGTCCGTCAGGACGCTCACGAGCTCGGAGATCGGAGCGACGAAGGGGACCGGGTACCAGTCGTCCCGGGTCAAGTAGCCCGTCTGCTCCTCGAGGTCGTACGCGAGGTCGCTCAGGGTGTACCGCAGCTTCCGGCGGTCTTCCTCCGGGATGCGGCCCGTCAGGCTGACCGGCTGGAAGTTGACTCCTTTGACCACGTCGCGGTTGCGGATCGCGTAGTTGAGGATCTCGCCCGCCTGGTCATCGTTGAAGGAGTTGACCATTGTGGGTACGAAGCAGATCGCGGGCGTCGGGAGCTTTGCGTTCTGCCGCGCGCGGACCCGTTCGATCACCTTCAGTTTGATGTCGAGCAGCGGCCGTCCGCGGGCCTTGATGTAGTTCTCCTCGCGGAGTCCGTCGAACTGCAGGTAGATCGTGTTCAGCCCGGCCTCGGCGACCTTCTCGAAGAAGCCGTCTTCCGTCGCGAGCCGGATGCCGTTCGTGGCGACTTGGACCTGGGGGAAGCCCATTTCCTTGGCGGCCTTCACGATCTCCGGGAACTGCGGGTAGATCGTCGGCTCGCCGCCGGCGAACTGGATCGCGGCGACCGGGATGGGCCGCTGCGCGCGCAGGACCGCGAACTCGTAGATGATCTGCTCGAACGTCGGCTCGAAGACGTACCCGGCCGCGTTCGCGTTCGCGAAGCAGATCGGGCACTTCAGGTTGCACCGGTTCGTCAGGTCGATGTTGCATAGACTTGTCGCGGAGTAGTGGAGGTTGCACAGGCCGCACTCGTAGGGGCACACCTTCGCGTCGACGATCTGTGGGTTCTCGAGGCCAACGCCATCGAAGGCCCAGTTCTCGGCGCGGAGGTACATCTCGGCGTCGGACCAGCAGACCTCGTCGAACTCGCCGTGCTCCTTGCACGTCTTCTTCATCTTCAGCGCGCCATCGCCGATGTACAGCGTCGCCGGGATGACCTTCAGGCACTCCGGACAAAGGGAGCCCGTCCGTCGAGGGAGACCCTTCTGGAGTTTCGAAGGCATGGCGACCATTGCGCTGTCCTGCCGCGATTCGCGGTACATGTTTCGAACGGCGCCAATGGCGTAGTCCGTGCCGCAGAGAGACATCTTTGTTCCTCACCCGTTAGCCCGGGTGAGTTCACGACGGATATTAACCCTATTGTAGTAAGTGCTACTACAAGATTCGGACCGTGCCTAGCGACGCCCGGACCTCAGTCCGAGAGGCCGAGCGAGACCGTTCTCAGTTCTGAGATCACCTCGCCCAGGTCCGCGTACACGCGGTCTGGGAGCCTCTCGAGGACCGTGGCCGTGTGCGCCCGGGTGTGGTCGTCCACGTCGAAGACCTTCCACCCT
>VBMR01000033.1 GCA_005878325.1 Methanobacteriota archaeon
GCCCTCGGTTTCCGCGGGCACGCGCTCTGGTCGACCGTCATGTCGATGATCGGCGCCCTGCTCGGGAGCGCCGTCGGGTTCCTCTTCGGTGCGGCGCTCGGCGGCCAAATCGCAGGGCTCGACTTGGCCCTGGTCGGCGCCGTCATTGGGAGCATCCTCTTCACGAAGCTGGTCAAGGTGGCCCTCGCCTTCCTCGTGGGCTTCCTCGCCGCGGCCCTCGTGTACGGGCTCCTCCATGGGTCGGCGACCTTCACAGAGGGCACGCTCGACGCCGCCCTCGTCGGAGCATTGCTCGTGCTGGTCGTCGTGTTCGCTATCGCCTACTACTTCATCGACGACATCATCGGCATCGTGACCGCGGCGATCTGGGGACTCCTCTTGGCCCTTGGGTTGTATCTCCTCGGCCAGGGCGTCCTGACTGCAGGGCTCGCGGGGCTCGGCGTGTTTCTCCTTGGGGCCCTCGTTCAGACCGCGTCGATCAAGCGAAAACGAAAGGCCAAGGCGGGCGTTACTGCGGCCCCGATCCCGCCCCCGCCTCCACCGTCCTCGTGAAAGGCCTCCACGCGGTCGAGGGTCTGCGTGCCAAATCAACCTTAAGCGAGGTTAACCGCGGGGTTCATCGGTGAAAGACCACGTGGGCCCAGAGAATGAGGTTCACCTTGGATCGCGAGGTACCCTTTCCACGCGACTCGGTGTTCGCGTGGTGGACCGACTTCCGCGAGGATGACCACCAGCACCCCGATTCGCCCGCCCGAAGCACGCGCCTCATCGTGGGGCGGAGCGGGAACGAAATTTGGCTGCGGGACCGAGCCACGCGGCCCGCCCCCGTAACCATCGACGAGCACGTGACCCTTGATCCTCCGAACGGATATTCGGTCGAGGCGCGGTACCCCGGCGCAGACGTCCAGTATGCGTACCGATTCGATCTTCACGACCATGGAACTGGGGTCACCATCGATGTCGAAGTGCGGCCGCGGCGCCTCGGCCGGATCCTCGTGCCACTGACCGCAGCGTGGTGGCGGCGGTATGCGGCCCGGGATTTCGACTACCATCTCGGACAGATGATCCGCGAGTTCGAACACAGAACGTGAACGTCCGTGCCGTCGGCGCGGGTCGGCCGTACTTTCACCCACCTCCCCTCCGACCCCGAATTTATACCGCCATCCTCATCGAATCACGGGGAGGATTCCATCGCGCTCGTCGTCGAGCCACCGATCGTCCAAGAGGTCCCGCAGCTCCGGACGATCCCGTGGCCCGCGCTCACGACCTCCGTGCCGACCTTGGACCGGATCCTCGGTCCCTTCGAGGCCGGAAAGATCACCCTGATCGACAGCGGCTCCGATTTCGTCTTCCACCTGACGACCCTCCTCTGCGTCCGCGCGGTCATGGAGGGCCGCGAGGTCGTCTTCCTCGACGGCGGGAACTCGGTGGACCCCCACGGCCTGGTCGCCGTCGGGAAGCGGGTCGGCATGACGCGGGAGGAGATCCTGCCGCGGGTCCACGTGGCCCGGGCCTTCACCTGCCACCAGATGACCACATTAGTATTGGACATGCTCGATAAAAAACTGGAAGAAACGGGGGCGGGCCTCGCGGCTTTTGCCTGCCTCCCGGAGATGTACCTCGACGAGGACGTGCAACGGGGGGAGGCCCATCAGCTGTTCCAGCGGTCCCTCCGAGCGATCCGCCGCACGGTCGCGGAACGGGAGGTCGTCGGGCTCGTGACGAACGCCGGGCTCGCGAAGCTGAACCGCCGTCGGTCGATCCGGCGGCAGCTGTACGAGGGCGCGGACCGGGTCATCCGCGTACTCCACCGAAAAGGGGGCGTCCGGATCGAGCGGCTGGACACCGGGACCGCGGAATGGTATGCGGCGGTGCCGCCGAACCAGATGACCTTGGACGATTTCGACCATGCACAGCCGCGGATCCTCGGTCTTCAGGAGACCGGAGGCTGGCGCGGGATCCGTGCCGGCGGCTACCTGCGCTTCGGATGGTGAGCCGGGCGTAGGGTAAATACGGAAGGCTCGTTCCGACGCACATGATGAAGCTCCTCTACACGGGGATCCGCGTTCGGGATCTCGAACGATCCATCACGTTCTATCGAAAGGTCATGGGGATGCGGGTGTCGCGGCGTGGAAAAATGCGCCACGGCGGAATTTGGGTGGAGCTGAAGAGCCCCGGGTCCCCGCAGCGGTTGGAGTTGAACTGGTATCCGCCCGATTCGCGATTCCACACGGCGTATCGGAAGGGAGAGGAACTGGACCACCTCGCCTTCCGGGTGACGGATGTCGACCGCGCCTTCCGCGATCTTGTCGCAAACGGTGCCCGTCCGGAGGTGGCGCCCTTCCAGGAGTCCAGGTATGCGTTCGCGTTCGTCAGCGACCCCGATGGGATTTGGATCGAATTGCTGGGGCGGGCCACCCACTGAAGGGAGTTCCGCCCGAACCTTCAAATATCGCCAATCCGATATCGGAATGGCGATACCCTTGTGGCCCTTCGGTTGGAAGATGCACGGACGGCGGGGCCTCCGCATGTGGACTCTCTCCCTGATCGCCCGCGGCCCCAAGAACGGCGCGGAGATCGTGGACGCGATCGAGGAGATGACCCAGGGCTGGTGGCGGCCGTCCCCGGGCTCGATCTATCCGCTCCTGGCGGACCTCCAGCGGGAAGGCCTCCTCCAGAAGCGGGACGACGGCCGATACGAGCTGGACCCGAAGGTCCGAGAGGAGTTCGAGTGGCTTCCCGGAGTAGGCCGAAGTCGACCGCGGGGGATCCCGGAGATGTTGAGCGATATGGACGGGTTCGTGTCGTACTTCGAGGACCTGCGGTCCTCGGACGCGTCGAAGTTGCAACCGCATCACGAGTCGATTGAGAAGCTCGGACGGCGGCTCCTCGCCCTCGCCGAGGGAGGGGAATCGGCATGAGCACGCGCTCGTGGTTGTTTCCGCGGCACGCCTTCCGTTGGGCGTTCCTCGCGTTCCTTGGGTTGATCGCCCTGGGAGTCGCCGCATCTCTCGTCGCGTGGGCGATCCGCGGGCCCGGCACCGGATTCGGCTTCGGCTTCCCGTTCTTCGGGTTCGGATTCGGCTGGTTCTTTTTCCTCCTGTTCTTCCTGTTCTTCTGGGGATTCCGCTGGTGGGGCTGGGGTTGGTACGGAAGGCCGTACTGGCGATACCGGGACGACGCGCACGAGATCCTGCGTGCCCGCTACGCCCGCGGGGAGATCACGAAGGACCAGTTCGACCAGATGATGCGGGACCTCGAGTCGCACGCCTGATCCGTCGGCCGGAAGGCTCAGAGCAACGCGACGAGCGCGGACCAGACGAGCCACGCCGCGAAGCCGACGAGGCACGCGACGGAGAAAGCGAGGACGGCGTGGTAGGTCCGCGCGATGCGTCTCTGGGCTTCCCGGAGGGCGAGCGGGAAGACCGTGTTCCAGAGGAGCAGCCCTCCGAAGAATCCGACCAGGACCGCGGGGCCGAGCTGATCGATCAAGACGAGCCCCACGGTCAGCCACCACAGGACGGGCCAAGGGCTCGTGAGGTTCACCGAGAGGCCGGTCGCATAGGACCGGGCATGGTCCTCCGGTTTCGGCGCGACGATCGCGTCCGCCCGCGGCCACGCCCGGGCCGTGCTCCAGGCCAGGTAGACCATGAGTGCCGCGCCGACCAAGGCGATGAACGGGATCCACCCCTGGATGCTCACGATCGCGGAGTGCGCGAGGATGGAGACGAGCAAGAAAATCGTGTCCGCGGTCGTGGCGCCGAGTCCGACGAAAAATCCGGCGCGGAGGGAACGCATGACCGTGTGCGAGGCGATCATCGCGTTCACGGGACCGGGAGGGGCGGCGAGGGAGAGGCCGATCGCGATCCCCGCCAGGACGGTCAGCAGGATTTCGAGGACCACGACGCGGCCATGGTGAGGTCGCACTTGAGGCGTTTGCGGGAATCCTTATACCGACCGCGACCTTGCAATGGCGAATGCGGATCGGCGGGTCGACGTACAGCCGCGAGCCGTTCCCGAAGCAGGTCGACGAACTCCGAGAGTCGGGCTTCGACTACGCCGAGCTCGACCTGACCTGGCTCTCCTGGGAGCCGGCGAAGCTCCAAGCCGAGGCGGAGACCCTGGGGAAGCGGCTCCCGCTGCTGACGGCCCATCTGGCACCCTCTCAGTTCCACGACGCGGACCTGGCCCGTTTCGTCGGCCAGATCGATGCCCTTGAGCCGGTGGGCACACGGATCTTCAACGTCCATTTCATGGAGGCCCGGTCCGCGCCGCGCATCTCGCCGGAGGCGAAGACCTCCTGGCTGCGGGACCTCGTCAAGGCGGCGACCGACCGTGAGGTGACGGTGACCCTCGAGAACGTCGACGAGACGCCGGAGGTCCTCCGGAAGGTGCTCGATGCGGTCCCCGATCTGCGGTCCTGCCTCGACGTCGGGCATGCCCACCTCGACAAGAGGACGGACGGCGCCCGGACGTACCTCGCGGCCCTCGGCGACCGGATCGGCCTCGCGCACGTGCACGACAACCACGGGGGCCACGGGGAATCGGGCGATGAGCATCTGCCCTTCGGCCAAGGGACGATCGACCTGGAGCGGGACGTGCGGGCCCTGAAGGCACGCGGGTACGAGGGCCACGCGACCCTCGAGATCTTCAAAGGGACACCGGACGACAAGAAGGCGTGCCTGCGCAAGATGCGACGCTGGTGTCGCGAGTGACGAAGCGAAAAACACAGGGCGAGCCGTCCCGCGACCTCGCCGCCCTCGCGCAAGCTTACTGGGAAGCCTTCCTCGAGGATACCCCGGTCTATGCGACGGCCATCGGCATCCCAGGATACGACGACCGCCTCTCCGACATCACGCCCGCGGGGCGGGCGCGGTGGACAGCCCGGCTCGAGGACTTCCTCGAACGAGCCCGCGCGATCCCCGAGGCATCCCTCTCCCCGGAGGATCGCACGACGCGGTCCGAGCTCCTGACGTCCATCGAGACGAACCTCGACGAGGTCCGATGCGACCTGGAGGCGTGGACGGTCGATCCGCTGAACGGACCCGTCGTCTCCCTGCTGAACATCGAATCGTTCCAGCCCGTGCGGACCCCAGAGGAAGGCCGGAATCTCGTCGCCCGCTGGCGCGCGATGGGTCCGTACATCGATAACCACATCGCGAACCTGCGATGGGGGCTCTCGACCCGCCGGGTCGCGGTCCGAGCGGGAGTCGCCAAGGTGATCGAGGAAATCGACGACTTCGCGCAAAAGCGGATCGAGGACTCACCGTTGCTGAAACCCGCCCGCGAGCGGCACACGGGTTGGTCGGCGGAAGAGCGCGAGGTGTTCCGGACCGACGTCGAGGCCGCGGTGCGCGACGGCATCCGGCCCGCGTTCCTCCGGCTGGGAGAGGTCCTGCGCCGGGAGATCCTGCCGCGCGCCCGGCCCGACGAGCAGCCGGGCATCTTGCACATTCCCGACGGCGCGACCGCGTACCGTCGGCTCACGCATGTGTACACGGCCCTCGACCTCTCTCCCGACGAGGTCCATGCGACCGGGATGCGGGAGGTCGCGCGAATCAACCGAGAGCTGGAAGACCTGGGGGGGAGGGTCCTCGGGACGCGGGACCGCGGCGAGATCCTGCGGCGGCTCCGGACGGACCCGGCCCTGTACTTCCACACCCGGGATGAGGTCGAGGAGAAGGCCCGCGATGCCCTCGCCCGGGCGAAGGCCGCGATCCCGCGATTCTTCGGCCGCCTCCCGCAGGCCGATTGCGAGGTCGTCCGGATGGAGCCGCACGAGGAGAAGCATTCGACGATCGCGTACTACCGGTCGCCGGCGACGGACGGTTCGCGGCCGGGACGGTACTACATCAACACGTCCGCGCCCGAGACCCGCCCGCGGTACGAGGCGGAGGTCCTCGCCTACCACGAATCGATCCCGGGCCATCATCTGCAGATCGCGATCGCGCAGGAACTCCAGGGGCTGCCCGCGTTCCGGAAGCATCTCGGGGTGACGGCGTACACGGAAGGCTGGGGACTGTACACGGAACGCCTCGCGGACGAGATGGGCCTGTACTCCTTGGAACTGGATCGGATCGGCGTCCTCTCCTACGACGCATGGAGAGATCGGGCAGCTCGAGATCCGGCGGTTGCGTGGAGAGGCGGAGCGCCGTCTCGGAAGACGGTTCGACCTCCGCGCGTTCCACGACGCCGTCCTCGGACAAGGGGCTGTTTCCCTCGAGACGCTGCGCAAGATCGTCGATGCCCACATTGCGAAGGAGGGCCGATGAAGCGTGCCGAAGACCCGTTCGCACCGGTCATGAAAGTCGCAGCCCTCTTCGCGGGCTACCCGCGTCCCTGGTTCATCGCGGGCGGCTGGGCGATCGACCTCTTCCTCGGCCGGGTGACGCGCGACCACGCCGATACCGATGTCGCGGTCCTCCGACGGGATCAGCGGGACCTTCGTTCGCATCTGGCGCTCTGGGAATTCGACAAGGTCGTGGACGGACGTCGGGAGGGATGGCGGGAGGGCGAATCGCTCAATCTCCCAATCCATGAGCTGCGTGCTCGTCCGCCTTCCGGCACCCCGCGGGAGATCGAGATTCTCTTGAACGAATCGAAAGACGACGAATGGGTCTTCCGCCGGGATGTGCGGATCACACAGCCTCTGTCGAAGGCGAGTTTCATCACTCGATCCGGGATTCCATGTCTCGATCCAGCGATTGTGCTCCTCTTCAAGGCGAAAACCCCCGTGGCCAAGGACCTCGCCGACTTCGACCAGGTGGGACCCCATCTCGGGCTCGAACGCCGGCTCTGGCTCCGCCACGCCCTTGAGATCGGCCATCCGGGCCATCCCTGGATCGCGAGGCTGTAGGGCACTTTCACCGACCCCTCCCCCGCTCCCGCTCATACGGTAGCCCGACCTGGTGCATCCGTGGGCCGCACGATCCCGACGTACCGGCTGCACCTGGAGTCGATCCTGGGCGACTGGATGGACTACCGCCGGGCCCTGCGGGAGAAGGACCGCGAGGTTTTTGACCGAATCGTGTCGAAGGCAAGGCAGCACGCGAGCGCGGCCAGCTACTGCGCCCACATGGACCCGACGATCCTCGCGATCCTGTCCGTCCTCCTGGAGATGGAGAAGGACAAAGATATACATATGGGCATGCATACACAGAACGAGATGGCGAAAAACGTGGCCCTGGCCGACGACGTGTACGAATCGCTCCAGAAAGAGAAGCGGGAAGGGGAAAGCTTCAGCGACGTGATCCGACGGCTCGGGAAGCGGCGGAGGAGCCTCTTGGAGTTCGCGGGGGCATGGGCCGACATCCCGGACGAAGAGTTCCGGGAGATGGAAGCCGCATGGAAATGGGCGAACCAGCCCCTGGAGGAAGCCCTCGGGACCCGGAGGAAACGCGCTGAAGGTCCTTGACACGACGTTCCTCGTCGACGTCCTCCGGAACGCGCCGGCGGCGATCGGGAAGCTCCGGGAGCTCGAAGCGTTGGGGCCGCTCTTCACGACGGAGGTCGTCGCATACGAGCTGCACCTGGGCATCCAGCACCTTCCGCCGCCGAGGGCATACCGTGGGCATCATGGACCTCTTCATCGCGTCGACCGCCCTCGCTCACGGCAGCGAGGCGCTCGTGACGAGAGACGTCGCCGACTTTCGCCGCATCCCCGGAATTCGCACGGAGACGTACTGACAGAGCCTGGGCACCGGCACTTTCACCGACCCCTCCCCCGCATCGTTTGATGGCGTCCACATCCGATCCTCTGGCCTTCGGGGGAGTCCGCCACGCACGGCTGGGTCATCGATGCCTATGGGGATTACGATCGCGACTCGATGGTCCTCTGGCTCTGGAACGAGCAGGGGGCGCACCGGATCGAGGATTCAGGGTTCCTGCCCACGTTCTTCTTGCATGCGGCCCCGGCCGAGTTATCTGGGATCCGACGGCGGACGGAGATCTTGGACGGCGTGCGCGAGGTGCGGGAGGTCTCGCGGCGAATCGCCCTCGAGGACGACGAGGCGAAGCCCGTCCTGGAGATCGTCCCGCGGCACTACCGGGACATCCGCGAGCTCGCGCACATCCTCGATTCGAACGGCGGGTACGTGGACCACCGACTGTACAACGTCGACCTACGGTTCAGCCAACGATACGCGATGGACCACGGGCTGTTCCCGATGGGCCTCATGCGGTATTCGAGGGGCCTGTGGACACCGGAGGAGGAGCACTTCGCCCTCGAGTATCCGCTGCCGCCGCTGAAGAGGGCCCTCCTCGACCTGCACGTCGACAACCCTGCAGGGATCCCGCGGTTCCAGGACAAGCTCCTCGAGGCGCGCATCGAGGATGTGGACATCGACGGATCCGAGGAGTCGATCCTGAAGGGCATCGACGAGGTCGTGCGATCGAAGGACCCGGACGTCCTCATGACGGACGGCGGGGACGCGTTCGTCATGCCGTACCTCGCCCGGAAGGCCGCGGAACTCGGAGTGGACATGCGGCTCGGCCGGGA
>VBMR01000034.1 GCA_005878325.1 Methanobacteriota archaeon
AGCTCCGGTACCCTCGGACATGATCCATCAGCTGGACTTCGGACGCGAACTGACGAAGTGCGTCCGTGTCACTGAAGTTGGTCGCGATGGCGATGTCATGACGCCCAAAGACGGCCTCGGCCCGTGCCACGCTCGGCTTCGACCGGAGGGTCGTCAACGTTCTCTCTGCATATCCTGGCGCCACCTTAACGAAGATGACGCTTCTTCCGACTAGTTCGCTTGGCATTTAAAATTCCTTCGGGCGTCCCGAGAAGGTCCTTCCACTTAAGTGTGCCTACGGATTCTCATGGAGAAAGACCACATGTGGTTGATTCGAGGAAACGAAAAGACCAAAGGAGGGTCTCGCAGGACAGAATCGCGGGATTCGGGAGTTTGACGGGGACCGGTCGCGTTTCGTGAGAGAACGAATCCGCCTCCGGCACCGGGCGTGGCGTTGAGATCACGGGATGATCTGGACCTGGGTGCCGAGGCCTTGCGGCGGAAAGCCGCGGTCCCATCGGACGCGGAGCGCGCCTTTCGAGCCGTGGAGGGCCACGACCCGGCCCAGGATCTTCAGGCCATCCTTGCGGGCCCACACCACCCGGGCTCCCAGGAGCTCCGCCGCCTGCTTGGGCTTTGCGAGGTCCACGATCGTCTGGTAGCTGTCCTGCTTGAACTTGCTCTGACGGAACGCGGTCACCGTTCCGGACGCCTCGGCCTTCGCCATCCGAGGTCCGAGACCACCCAAGCGCTATAAGCCCTCCGGATGCGCTTGCGCGTCGGCCGCGGATCAGTGCAGGAGCCCTTGCGCCCGGAGCTCGGCCGTGATCTTCTCGATGGCCTTGTCGACGTCCGCGGGCTTGCGGGCCCCGGTGCAGACGACCTTGCCGCTGCCGAACATGAGGAGGACGACCTTCGGGTCGTCGATGCGGTAGACGAGGCCCGGGAACTGTTCCGGCTCGTATTCGACGGCCCCGAGCCCGAGGGTGATCGCGACCGCGTTCAGGTCGAGTTGGGCCCCGAGGTCCGATGTGGCGACGATGTTCTGGACCTCGATGTCGGGATCCTTCTTGATCGGGATACCGGCCGCCACGATCTGCTTCGACACCCGGTCGATCGCCGTCTTGACATCCTCGAGGCTCTTCGCTCCGGTGCAGACGACCTTCCCGCTGCGGAAGAGGAGGATCGCCGTCTTCGGTTCCTGGATGCGGTAGATGAGGCCCGGGAACTGCTCCGGCTCGTACTCGGAGCCGCCGAGGGCGAGGGCGATCGCCTGGAGGTCGAGCTCGTGCCCGAGGGACGTCGACGCGACCACATTCTCGATCCGGAACTTCGCCATGGGTACCCTCCGGCCTCGCACAGGCCGGCGCGGTTAGGGTGATGGGACACTGGGTTATGCCTTATATGGTTCCCCCTGCCCCGCGGCCCTTCGGCGGCCGGGGTTCCTGGCCCCCGGGCACGGCACAAGCGCACATTCTTCCGGGGGATGATCGGCCCCTTTTGGTCGCCGTTGCGACCGACGATGGCGCAACCCTCAAAACGTTTTCGAGCGATATCATCGGGGGGACGATCCGACGCTACCGCGGGAGGGGCCTGTTACACGGGAAGAGGCCGCCCAGAAGATCCGGGTTGCGGTGGATGCCGTCAAGGAAGAGAGGCGCAACGGGCAGGACATCAAGGCTTTGATGCGGATCCTGCAGGATGCCCGAGAGGCGTTCCTCCGGCAGGCCTTTGAGGAGGCTGCGAGCCGCGCGGAGACCGTGTTGGTCCTTTGCACCGGCATTGATCCGTTTCGGCTGGAAGCGCCCGAACCGGTTCCGGATCCTGGGCGAGGACCTGCAAGGGCCCCACGACCCGTTGACCCCCGGACAGGAGTGGCCCCCTCCAGGAGAAAGGTGGGCCTCGCGATCGGGGCCGCCCTCCTGGTCTCCGTGGTCATCGTGGCGGTCCTGGTCGGGGCGTTGCCGTTTCTGAAGGCTTCCCAAAAGCAACCGTCATACCTGGCGAAGCTGGGCGTGAACCAGGCCGAATGGGCGTACGAGAGCCCGACCTTGAGCACCCACACCGCCCGCGGCCAATACTTCCTGTGGCTCAACGTCTCCGTCAATAACTCCGGCACGCACTCCCTCGGCGTCGAAGGCTTCGGGTTCAAGCTTCGTTGGAAAGGGGAAACCGCCGGGGTCCCGGGATCCTATGCATGGAGTTCCTTCGACCTGGCTCCCGGTCGGTCGACCAACGTGACGATCGCCTTCCCCTCGGCGGGACTGAAGACGCCGGATCTGCTGGACTTCCAATATTCGCCTTCCGGGGCCAGCCACGTTCAGGCATCGGTTCCCGCGCCATTCGCTCCCGCGACCGAGGTGACGTTCGGAGCATCCTCCGCCCAGTGGAAGAACAACGACACGTATGGCCGTCCCCCGATCGCCGGCAACCGCTTCCTGTGGCTCGCGTTCGAGATGCGGAATGCTTGGGACCAATCCGCGGTCATCACCGTTTCCTACTTCAAGGCGGAGGGTCTGAGCGGTTCCATCTATTCAGCGTTGCAACAACAGGGCGCCGTCGAGATCGCGCCGGGCGGCAGGGGGAACGCCACGCTTGTGTTCCAAGTCCCGACCACGTGGATACCCAAGGTCCTCCATTACGACATGACGATTGGCCCTTGGGCCGACATGGCGATCGCCACGCCTAGCGGCCCTTGAAGCTCACCGCAATACGATTCGAGCCGTTGCAATCGAACGCCCGCACCTTGTGGGTCGCGACTTCCGTGACTCTGCATGCATAACGGTCCTAGGAAGGGCGGAAGCGGCCCGCACGCGGGGCTGGAAAACGAGGATAACTCGCAACCGATCCGAGAAAGGCAATAGTCTTCGATTCATCCTGTCGTTTTCTTCTCTCGATTCCTCCAGTCAGATCGCGAATCATCCACCGCCGAACCGTTTTAGGAAACGAATGAAGAACTTCGTTGCGTCGCCCATCCCGGCGAGCCTCGGGTTGCCTTCATAGACGATGTACTCGTCCGGGGCGTGCATCCGTCCGCCGTGGCCCATGCCGCCCGCGGCCACCGGCGCCTTCAGGAATTCGGTGAACCAATAGAAAGGCGCGCTGCCCGCAATCAGCGGAAGGATTTCGGGCTCCCGGCCCACCTCCCGGTACGTCCCGAGCAACGCCTGGTTCACGGGCTCCCGGAGGCTCGTCTTGCTCGGGTAGTATCCGTCCATGAGCGGCGTAATCGAGATGTCCGGGAAGCCATGGGCATCGAGGTGCTTCCGGAGGATCGGGATCACGTCCCGCGGATCCTGGTTCGGAACGAGGCGCACGTCGACCTTCGCTGTGGCCTTGTGCGGCAGGACCGTCTTGCTCCCTTCCCCGACGTATCCGCTCCACATCCCATCGATGTTCAACGAGCTCGTGAACATGTACTTGCGAAGGAGGGAGAGGACGTCTCCATCCGGAAGGTTGTAGGCCGTGAGCTTCCACATCTGCTTCGCTTCGTTCGGGTCGAACGTGGTCGCGAGCTTCGCGAGAAGGTCTTCGTCCTCCTGATTCGGCGGGGCGACCTTCCGGACGAGGTCCGGAATCAGGATCTCGTTCCCGTTCGTCCGCGTCATCGTCGACAAGGCGTCGACGAGCCGCCAGGCGGGGCTGTCGACGATCGACTTGTAGCTGCCGTGGATATCGAACTCCGTCGGACCGCGGCCCCACCGCTTCCCGGAGACCTCGAGCTCGACGTACACGATCCCCTTGCAGCCGAGCCACATCTGCGCTTTCCCGGAGGCATTCTGGATCAAGTACGGAAACAGGCTCCCATCCGCCCCGAGGAGACGGTCCCGATTCCCCTTGACGAAATCGGGGAGATGCTTGCTCCCGAGCTCCTCCTCTCCCTCCGCCACGAGCTTCACGGAGAGCGGAAGCTGCCCGCGGGTCTCCAAGAGGGATTCGAGGGCATTCAGGAAGATGACGAGCGGGCCCTTCGAGTTCATCGCTCCGCGGCCGAAGAGCGCCTTCACGCGGCCGGCCGGCAAATCGAGCTCGTCGATCGTCCCCGCGAGGGGCGAATAGTGCCAGAGGGCGATATCGTCGTACGGCTGTGTGTCGTACATCAGATACACCAGGAGGGTCTTCGTCCCCGCCCCGGGAATTTCCCCGTAGACGACGGGGTTCCCTTTCGTCTCGACGATCTCCGTGGTCTCACAGCCGATCATGTCGAACATCCTCGCGAGGCGGACGGCGCAATCGCGGACGCCTTCCCCCGTCGGGCTGACGCTCGGTTGTCTGATCAGCTCGAGCAAACGCTCTCGGAAGCGGACCTCATGCGCGTCGACATATGAGAGCGCTGGATCGGCGGCGTCCACGGCTCTTGCGGCTGGCATTGATCCGTCCGGCTGGTCTTATGCCAGAAGCTGTCAAGAACGAAACCCCAGCCTTTGCCGGCTATCGGAAGTGGCAGGCGACGAGGTGGCCGGGCTCCCGCTCCACGAGCGGCGGCTCCTTTTCCGCACACACCGCCTGCGCGAGTGGGCACCGGGTCCGGAAGCGACAGCCGCTCGGGGGATGGCGGGCGCTCGGCAGCTCGCCCGGGAGGAGGTTCGCCGTTTCGCGCGAGAATGGGTCGGGTTCTGGAACCGCGTCGAGGAGCGCCTCCGTATAGGGATGACGGCTCGGAGAAGAGGTGAGGTGGTGCTTGCTTCCGATCTCGACGATCTTTCCGAGATACATTACGGCAATCCGGTCCGCCATGAAGCGCACGACGCGGAGGTCGTGGCTGATGAAGAGAAACGTGGTATTCTGCTCTCGGCGGAGCCGCCGCAGCAGATTCAGGATCTGGGCCTGCACGGAAACATCGAGCGCGGAGGTCGGTTCGTCGAGGACAAGGAAGCGGGGATCCAACGCGATCGCCCGGGCGATGCAGATGCGTTGACGTTGTCCTCCGCTGAACTCGTGCGGATACCTCCACAAATGGTCTTCGTGCAGGCCAACGCGCCGCAAAAGGGCGACCGACCGGTCCATCCACTCCTCCGGAGGGATGCCATGGGTTCTCATCGGCTCCCTCAGGATGTCGCGGACGAGCATCCGAGGATTCAGGGCCGAGAACGGATCCTGCAGGACGATCTGGAGCTCCTTCCGGAGCCGGCGCATCGCCCGCGGTCCCCGGTGGACCAGCGAATGGCGGCGCTCAATCTCGGTGAGGCGCGCGCCATCCCCCGAGGCCCGCAGCCGGCGGGCTTCCGTCAGGACGTCCCGTGGAATGCGGTAGAACACGTCGCCCTCCGTCGGTGCAATCAAATTGATCAGGCTTTTTCCCAGGGTGGTCTTGCCGCACCCGCTTTCCCCGACGAGGCCGATCGTCTCCCCGGGCAAGATGTCGAGGTCGATCGAGTCGAACGCATGGACCGGGGCGTCGGCTCTCCCCAGGAAGCGCTCCCGCCCCGCAAACGACTTCGTCAGTCCCGTCGCACCGATCAGGACGTCCTCAATGGGTCCCATCCTCCGGGAAGAGATAGCAGTCGACCGCGCGGCCCTCAGCGGGCGTCGTGGTCGGCGGCTTCGTTTGGCGACAGACGTCCATCGCGTGCGGGCATCTCGGGTGAAATCGGCACCCTTCCGGCGGCCGGAGGAGATCGGGCACGGTCCCTTCGATCACGCGCAGGTCATCGACCTGATCCGGGGCAACGATCGCTTGGAGCAATGCAACGGTGTACGGATGAAGCGGCCGCCGAAACAAGTCGAA
>VBMR01000035.1 GCA_005878325.1 Methanobacteriota archaeon
CTACACCCCGATGGGTCCCAAGACCCGCGTCGAAGTCGAAGGAGACTGGCGGGTCCCGGGAATGGACGACGTGTCGGTCCGGAAGATGGCCCTGGGATTCCTCGAAGAAGCGTTCAACGAGGACAACGCGGCCCTGAAGAAATACAAGTGAGCGGGCGAGCGCCGTCGGCTCAGCGGGACGGTTTCAACAGCCGGGAGAGCGTCTCCTCGGCTCCCTTCGGCGGTTCTAGGAGGCCGTCCCAAACGGCCATGACGGCCTTGTTCGTCTCCTCGAAATCCTTCAGGCTCGCCCGCATCCGCTCCCGCAAGCCTCGGGTGTCCTCGCCCCGGATCACGACCGTCAGAAAGACGTGCTTCCCGGTCTCCGTGACGAGCGTCAGGTCGCCCTGGCTGATGGATCGGAGACGTTTGCCCTTCAACATCGGGAATGAGATGCGCATGAAGTTCTGGATGATGTTCAGCGTGGCGACGAGAAGGTCCTCGTCGCCGGTCTTCTCCCCGGCGCGAACCTTCGACGCGACCAACAGGCCCTGCTTCGCATGCAGGAAGGCGGCCATCATGTCGGTCGCTTCTGCAGTCCGGCCGCGGGACGATCTCCCCTTTCGGGCGGGAGTCCCGGTCGTTTCGGCCTTCCGGCGGGAGGCGAGCTCTTCCCGGATGCTCCGGACCGTGTTCTCGAGGGACTCGATGTCGAACGGCTTTTGCAGGAAGTCCTTCGCCCCCGATCGCAGCGCCTCGACCGCAGTGTCCACGTTCCCATAACCGGTCATCACGATCACGGCCGTCTGGGGACGGACTTCGCGGGCCCGTCGGAGGACCTCCCCGCCCGACCTCCCGGGCATGTTCCAGTCCACGAGCGCAAGGTCGAATTTGTCCGCCTCGAGGAGACGCACGGCCTCATCGCCGTCGGAGACGGCCTGCACATCGTGTCCACTCGTCCGCAGGAGCTCTACGACTTCCTCGCGGAGCGTTGGGTCGTCCTCCGCGACGAGAACCTTCACCGGCGCCACCCTCGCACTCGGAGACGGGCTGCATCGCGCCGAGCGGATGATGGCGTAGAAAAAGCTTGGTTCCCAATTCTCGGAGCAAGGACGTTCGGTCGCTTGAGTCGACTTCAGTGCCCTCTCGCGGATATCTCGCGACCATCCAAACGCCTAAGAACCGCGCCCCGATGGACGACCCAGATCATGCCGCCGAGAGCATCGAAGCGGAAATTCAAGCGGCTGTTCCTCGCTGCCGACCTTCACGGCTCGGAAGTGGTATTTCGGAAGTTCCTCGCCGCCGCGACGTTCTACGAGGCAGACGCACTCCTCATCGGAGGAGACGTGACCGCGAAGACGATTGCGCCCATCGTCCAACACAGGGACGGCCGCTTCAGCACTCGGCTCGCGGGGCAGGTTCGAGACAACCTTTCGCAGGAAGAGCTGAAGCCCATCGAGAAGACAATCGCCGACTCGGGCCAGTACGTGATCCGCCTATCCGAGGAGGAGTACGACGCACTCCGCGCGGACCCGTCAAAGGTCGAGGCATTGTTCACGGAGCGAATGGTCGAGCAAATTCGTCGGTGGATGGGGATGGCCGAAACCCATCTTGCGCCCCTCGGTGTCCCACTGTACTGGATCGGTGGCAACGACGACAAGCCGGAGGCGCTGGATCAAATCGCGTCCTCTCCCCATGTCCACTACGTGGATGAGACCGTGGCTCGATTCGATGAAGACCACGAAATCTTGGGGATGGGTTGGACGAATCCTTCCCCATGGCGAACGCCGCGGGAGCTCCCCGAAGACGACCTCGCAAAACGACTCGACCCCCTCCTCGACCGCGTCGAAGACCCGGCGCGTTGCATTTACCTGATGCATGCGCCTCCGTACGGGACGGGCTTGGATATCGCCCCGAAGCTCGACGCCTCGACGGATCCACCGCGCCCAGTCATCCAGGGAGGCCAGCAGGTCCTGATCCCCGTCGGCAGCACGAGCTTCCGGACCGCGATCCTGGAGACCCAACCACTCTTGGGACTTCATGGCCACATCCACGAGACGAAGGACGCCACGAAACTGAAACGGACGCTGTGCGTGGATCCGGGTTCCGAATATAGCTCCGGCACCCTACGCGGGGCCATCATCAACCTCGAGCGGGATCGGGTGCTGAGCTACCAGTTCACGACCGGCTGATCCTCATCACACCGGGCAACAGTCGGCGCCGATTTGTTTAGATGGGAGGGATCTCTTTGTACGCGAGATCGAGGCTGATCCCGACGCTCTTCAAGTACGCGCGGCGCACGAAGTAATACACCGTCCAGCCGATGAAGATCGCCAGCATGATGAGGAGAGATTTCAGGCCGTCGAATCCTATGGTCAAGTTGGCGATGCCGAGGAAGGGCTCTGTGATGTAGTAGAAGAGCATCCACGCACTGAACGCTGCGGCGATGACCCCGCAAATCGTAATCACCGGGATCGGGCCGACCTTGTATTTCGCAATCGGAGAGGTTCGATAGACCTCACGGCGCGTCTTGGGGAAACTGGCACCGCCCACTGCGGTCCCGATGTACATCACGGTCGCAACCGCCGTCACGGCTAAGGTGTACGTCAGGTACCCAGGCACCATGTTGTAGATGTACGCATACACGTACCCGCCCAAGATCAGGAAGATGACGTGCGCGATAACCGGCGTGTGCGTTCGGGGACTCACATGGCTCACGGCTTTCGGCAGGACGCCGTCGATCGACATCGCGACCGCGACGCGGGTCCAGCCAATAATCACGTTGAAAACCACCTGCAACGCGTTCAACAAGACGCCGACGATCATGAGGAACAAGATGATCGGGTTATCCGTCAGCATCATCGCAAGATTGCTGAACCATGGGGCGATCATCGGCAGCGGCGCGGGCTGGGTGACAAACGACGCACCCGCCGCGGCCGACAGCCAGTCTTGGCCCACCGTTCGAATCATTGCGAACGAGAGAATCGCCATCAAGACCATGCTGAAGAGCCCTCCGCCCAGATTGATGAACATCTGGCTTCGGAGACTTTGGGCCCCTTGGATCTCGCCCGCTTGCTCCTGGGCGTACCCGACCCATCCGAGGCTCGTGAGAGCGACGGGCGCGACGAGGAGCGTCGCGACCCAACTCAATTCCGTGGTGGGGGTGAAGTAGGTCGAGAGGAGCTGTTGGTACGTGAGACCGCTGGAGCCGATAATCACCTGCGTCGCACGATCATAGCGGGCAATGAACGTGGCCTGCGGCGTGAGGAAGAACATGACCGCCATGAGGACGAAGCTCAGCAGGAAACCGTACCACATGACCCACTGAATCTTCACGAACCAGCGGAAGCTCTTGATCAGCACGAGGGCGGCAATCGTCGAAGTGACCATCGTGGTGACCATGGCACCAAAGGGCGTGGCAAACCAAATGCCCCAGTCGATGAACATGGTGTTCCCGGTCGTGAGGCCGAGCCCGAGGAACATGGGAGAGAGCCCGAGGACCGCGACGAGCCATCCGCCAAGCGCCTGCCACTGCAAGAAAAACGTGATGATCATCGTGGAGACGATCGCGAACCCCAGCCACGGCTTGAGGGTCCTGCTCTGGAACACATAGTCGCCGCCCGTCCGAGGCATCGCCGACGCAAGACCCGCATACACGACGGCCAAGAAACCCGTGAAAATTCCAGTCACGATGATTCCGGCCCACACATTGGCATTTGGGAAGACCGAGAGAGTGGTGATGTAGACCCAGGGAAAGATGACCCCGATGTTGAGGACGTTGTATGCGAACGCCGAATACGGCGACATGACGCGGACGAGCCCCGAGGCCCGTCGCGTGAACACCTGAACCTCTCCGGTCGCGGTCGCTCCCCGTCTGGCAAACACGTCGACGTCGGCGTCGCCCGTGGATCCCCGCCCCTTTCTCCGGGCGCTGGTAAGGGGCATCGTCTCATGAAGGTTTTGCAGGCCGATTCGAGAGCGACGGGTGTGCGTGGACACAGACTTATAATAGCCTAGCGCTTCGTTCGATTCGCGCGGGATCGGGCTACCTCGGCAGACCGAGAATTTCGGCTTGAGGCGTCCACATCCGCGTCCTCCACCATGCCAAACGAACCCGGCTTCGTGGCCCTTCGCGAAGACGAATTCATCGACGAAGCTCGAAAAATCGTCGAGGCGGCGCAACAGCACGGGACCGTCCTCCGCGAACTGGGCTCTTTGGCCATCTACGTGCACTCTCTGCACAGTCCGGAGTGTTCCGAATTCCTGCACCGGGTCGGACGGGTGAAGGAAGGGGTGCCCCTCTTCACCGACCTCGACCTGATGGGGTACGCGAGCCAGTCTCGGGCCATCAGCAAGGTGTTCGACGGCCTCGAGTTCCGGCCCGACAAGATGGTCAATGGATTTTTCGGCGACCGGCGGCTCATCTATTACGAAAAGGACAATCGATTCCACGTCGACATCTTTCTCGACAAGCTGGAGTTCAGTCACGACGTGCTGTTTGGAAAGAAACCAGGGAACGGGCGGCTCGAGCTCGATTATCCCACGATCACCATGACCGATCTCGTCCTCGAGAAGCTGCAAATCCACAACATTTCCCGCAAGGACCTTGTCGATCTGAACGTCTTGTTCCTCGGCCACGCGATCGACGCTGCGACGAGTGGCGACCGCGAATCTGTCCACGCAGGCTATATCGCGAACCTCCTCTCGGACGACTGGGGCTTCTGGTATGAATCAACGCAGAACCTACGGAAGACCCGAGAGTTGCTGGACACGTTCGTCACCAACGGCCGAATCTCGGCGGACCAGGCTGGGCGAATCCGCGAACGAATCGGGCAGCTGGAGACGACCTTGACGTCGATCCCGAAGAGCCGGCAGTGGGAGAAACGGGCGAAGATTGGAACCGCGAAGCCGTGGTTCCGCGAGGTCGAAGAGGTCGTTCGCTAGTCTCGTTGATCCGATACGCCGCCCAATCGAGCGCAACCGGAACGGACGTTCAGGTTGCGGATGCGCCTTTTATGAACGTGCCGCTCTGGAACTCTTCGACCGCCTGTTCGATTTCCTTGCGGGTATTCATCACGATGGGACCCCACCAAGCGATCGGCTCGTGGAGGGGCTTGCCGGACACGAGCAGGAACCTCGCCGGGCCGTCGCGCGTCCGGACCCGGAGCGCCTCGCCATCCTGGAAGATGACCAGGTGGCCATCGTCGATCACGTCCGAGGCCTCTTCATCGAAACTCGCCCGGCCTTCGAGGACGTAGGCAAAGGTGGTATGACCCGGCGTGACGATTTGACTTCCTGATACCGAGGATCCGTCATCTTGCTGGCCTTTGGGAGGTTCACCCAGAGCTGGAACCCGCCCATCTTGCGGGCATCGACCTTCGGCATCTCCTGGTGGATGATTCCGCTCCCGGAGGTCATCCACTGGACGTCGCCGCGACCGATGATCCCTTTGTTCCCCAAACTGTCCTCGTGTTCAACACGGCCGTCCACCATGTACGTGACCGTCTCGATCCCTCGGTGCGGATGCCACGGGAAACCTGCAATGTACTCGGCCGGATTCTCCGAGCGGAAGTCGTCGAGGAGAAGGAACGGATCCAAGCGCGGGACCTCGGCACCGCCGAATGCGCGTCGCAGGTGCACGCCTGCGCCTTCGATCGTGGGGCGGGCCGCGAGGACCTCCCCGATGGGACGGATTCGTCGCGGCGAGAGCTCATTGTCCCCGGTCGCCATATGCAGATTCCTAGGCCCGGTGTGGGATAAGGTTGACGGACGCATTCGCGTTCAATTCTCGCCTACAACGTCCGAGATCGACTTGTATAAGAAAGGAAGCTCCGGGATGTCACCGCCGTTTGCGTAGATGGTACCGCTGCGGTAGCCGGTGAAGACACAGCCTTCGATGCGGACGCGCCAGGCTTCGTGCGGACTCTTCAGGTCCTTGTCCTCGACCGCGCCCCGACGCAACAGGAGGCGACGCACTTGCTCGAGTGCATCGGGACTCGCCCCTTTCCAGGTCTTGCCCTTCACATGACTCCCGCGGCGTGCCGCAGTTCCCCGTCGGCCAGCCGACGGATGCCCAATAAACCTTCGGAGTTCTGCGAGCCGATGTTCTGGGGGTCCCTGGGTAATCGATTCTACGTGCAGCGTGTCGGCACTCGCCCTCACTTCTCCCAGGTCGGGTAGTCCGGGCGGACCTCATTGACCCGAGTGCCCCAGTCCACTAAGGGGAGACCGTCGAGTTCGTTCTCGAGCCGGTCGAGGAATCCGTGCATGCCCCCTACGAAGGTGATGGCGGCTTGGCGCGTGAGGCGGCGGTGGCTGAAGCGAAGGAGGGTGCCGTCGCGCTCTGGGGTGAGCTCCCAGCGGACGATCGCTTTCTCGCCCTTCGGGAGGCCCTGTCGGGGCTCGACGTTCCACTCGTGCTCGAACACGCGCGGGGGGTCCCAGGTGAGGATTTTTCCCGCCACATGGACCTGAGCCGGCCCCGTGACGAAGTCGATGCGTCCTCCTTCCCGTGTTTCGACGCGGGCCTTCGTCAGATACCACCGAGCGAGGTGCTCGGGTTCCGTGAGCGCTTCCCAAACAACCTCGACGGGGTGCCCGAGTCGTCGTTCGAAGGTGAGGTTCGCGTAATCGCCATCGAATGTGAGCTTGCCTGCCCGCGATGCGGGAGATGTCGTCACCGGGATCATTTCTCCTTGCGCTTCGGACCGTGATGCCTGTCGAGGAATCTTCAAAGTACCGCTTGGTGATTTATCCACGAGACATCAGACTCCTCACCATCGGGCCGGTCATCGCTTCTTCCCCTTCGCTTTCACGCCGCCGGCCCGGGCATCCAGATAGCGGCCAAGGGAGTCGAGCGTCTCGGGCCAGATCGCCTGGTACTTCGCGACCCATTCGTACAGGTCCGCCAGGCCTTCCGGGTTTAGCCGGTAGATGCGTTGCTGGGCCCGAATCGTGACCACGACGAGCTTCGCTTGCCGTAGGACCTTCAGGTGCCGCGAGACGCCGGGCTGCGTGAGGCGCGGGAACTCGGTCGCGATGCCTCCGGCGTTGCGAGGCCCTCGCGCAAGCAGATCGAGAACCGCGCGGCGCGTGGGGTCCGCGATGGCCGCGAAGACGTCCATCGTCACGGCCCTCTCTCACCCGTACTT
>VBMR01000257.1 GCA_005878325.1 Methanobacteriota archaeon
CGGTTGGCACCGTGCACAGACACGCAGGCGCATTCACCGGCGGCGTACAGGCCGGGCATGGTGGTGCGGCCCCAGACGTCGGTATCGATGCCGCCCATGTGATAGTGCGACCCGGGCCGCACCGGGATCGGCTCCTCGATCGGATCGACGCCGGCGTAGTCCATCGCCAGCTCGCGCGAGCCGTGCAGCCGCTCGTTGATCCGCTTGGCTCCCAGGTGGGTGAGATCTAGCAGCACGCAGCCATCGACGCCGCGGCCCTCGTCGATCTCGGTCTGCTCGGAACGCGAAACGACGTCGCGCGAGGCCAGCTCGCCGGCGTTGGGCGCGTAGTTGAACATGAACCGCTCGCCCTCGCCGTTTCGCAGGTAGCCGCCCTCGCCGCGGCAGCCCTCGGTGATCAGCACGCCGTTGGCCTTGAGCGTGGTGGGGTGGAACTGCATGACCTCCATGTCCTTCAGCGGCACGCCCGCCCGGTAAGCGAGGGCCATGCCATCCCCCGTCTTGATGAAGCCGTTCGTCGTGAATTCGTACACGCGGCCGCAGCCGCCCGTCGCGAGGATCGTCGCCTTCGCGGTCAGGGACCTCATGGTGCCGGCGCGGAGGTCCATCGCGACGACGCCCGTGCACGATCCGCCATCGAGGATCAGGGTCGTGACGAAGGACTCGTCGAACCGATGGATCTGCTCGTACTTCATCGACGTCTGGAACAGGGTGTGGAGGATGTGGAAGCCCACCTTGTCCGCCGCGAACACAGTCCGCTTCGCGGACATCCCGCCGAACGCCCGTTGAAGCACCCGCCCGTTTTCGTCGCGGGACCAAGGACATCCCCAATGATCGAGTCGGACGACTTCCTCCGGACACCGGGTGACGAAGAACTCGACCGCGTCCTGATCGGCGAGGAAGTCGGATCCTTTGATCGTGTCGAGGGCGTGCAGGTCGAAGGAGTCGTCGGCCGCCATCACTGCCGCGGTGCCTCCTTCGGCGGAGACCGTGTGGCTCCGCATCGGATAGACTTTCGAGACGAGGGCGATCGTCAGATCCGGGTCCGTTTCCGTAGCCGCAATCGCCGCTCGGAGACCCGCGGCCCCTCCACCGACGATGACGATGTCGAAGGAGGCGCGTTCCACGGCCGTCTGGAAATCCGACGGAAGAATAAGCTTTTGGACCGTACTATCCGATGAGAACGGGAAGCCGCTGCGATTCGTCACGCGGCCCACGATCTTCTCCTCTTCGGCAGAGATTGTTGCGCGGCGCCGCGCAGAAGCCTCAAGTACGACGCGCCAGTTGGGCGCGATCTATGGAAGTCGTCCGAGTCGAGGGCCTGGGAAAAACGTACCCGGGGGGGACGAAAGCCCTCGAGGACGTTTCCTTCTCGATCGAAAAGGGCGAAATCTTCTGCCTCCTCGGCCGCAACGGGGCCGGCAAGACAACGTTGCTTCGGATCCTGGCGACTCAGCTCCGACCGACGCGGGGTCGCGCTTCGGTCCTCGGCCACGATGTACTGGCGAACCCGAAGGCGATCCGGCCCCACATCGCGGTCGTCCCGCAGGAGGCCCGGCCGCAGATGCTCCTGTCCCCGTTCGACCACGTCTTCTACATGTGCCTCATGCGCGGCCTCTCGCGGGCGGAGGCTCACACTCGGACGAAGAAGGCGATGGAGGACCTCGGCCTCTGAGCCCACGATCGGCTTGGACCCTCTCGGCCGGCGGGCCGTCTGGCACATGCTCCGCGCGATGACGGCGAAAGGGGTCACGATCCTGCTGACGACCCACTACCTCGACGAAGCCGAGATCCTCGCGGACCACCTGTTGATCGTCGACAAGGGTCGCACCACGTTCCTCGGGACGGTCGAGGAGGCGAAGGGGGACACGGGCCTCGGGATGCGCGTGGTCATGGAGGCCGCCGCTGGAAACGGAACGGCGATCGAGGTCTTGGAGCCGCGGTCCGCCGAAGAAGTCCTCGCGATCGTCGAGCGCGGTCTGCGGGAGAAGCGGAAGGTGACGTTCAAGCCGCCGAGCCTCGAGGATGCGTTCATCAAGATGGTGGGGGGTTCCATTGAAAGCGAGGATACGTGAGGCGCTCTACATCGGACTGTTCGACGCCCTCCCCCTCTTGCGGGATCCGATGCTCCTGGTCGTCATCAGCCTGTTCTCCTTCCTTCCCGTCATCTTCATCTTCGTCTTCGCGACCCAGGCCGGGGCCGCCGAACAATCGCTCGTTGGCGCGATCATCCTGATCTTCTCCTTCACCGGCTTGTTCGCGTCCCAAAGTGTGTACTTCAACAAGCAATGGTTCCGATTCCAGGACATGTTCGTCGCCTCGAAGGTCTCGCCCGCCTCGTACGCGAT
>VBMR01000135.1 GCA_005878325.1 Methanobacteriota archaeon
AAGGGCCGTCGGAAGTTCTGGGTCTTGAACACGATCACGTCGCACGGGGCGTTCTCGATCAGGTAGTCGATGTTGCTCCCGAACATGCGACGCCCCCCCTCCGCCCGCTCCCCACGCCATCCCATCACCAGGAGGTTCACGGCCTCCTCTCGAATCGTGTCCAGGATGATCTCGTAGACCTTGTATCCAATCTTGACGACCGGGCGCGTGTCGACACCGACGTGTTCTCCGATCTTGGCGAGGCGCTGCAAGCCGCGAATCCGGTCGTCCACGAAGCGAAACCGGATCGCCTTCGGGGGCAGGTTCCGCGGGATCTCGACGACGTGCAAGAGACTGAGCTCCCCCGAGCGCGCCCGTGCGATGCGGGCCCCCAGCTCGACGAGAGCCTCGTCCTGGAACTCCCGCAGCGGGAGGAAGACCCGGTACCGCTCGAGCTCCACGCGGTCTTCCGCCGTCGTCAGGACATCCCGGACCTCCGTGGAGTGGGCGCTCGGAATCCGGCCGCGGAAACCTCGCGGGGTCGAGAACCAGTGGTATGCGAGCCCGAGGCCGATCCAGGCGATGCCGAGGACCGCGGAGAGCTGGCCGGGGGGGAACGGCACCCCCTGTCGAGCCGGGAAGCTCCACAGGGTGGCTCCAACGGCCAGGTTCAGGGCGATCGCGAACATCGGGAGGGCGGGGACGAAGGGCATCCGGAATCCCGGGCCGCTCCGCCGTTCCCGTCGACGAAGGGCGATGACCGATGCATGGGTGAAGGCGAAAAGGCCGAGGAAGGCCAGGGTGGAGAGGATCGCGACTGTGGCGATCGAGAGGAACCCGAGGAAGGCGGATCCGATGAACGTGAAGGCGACCGCCGCGGGCGGGACCTCGCGTCCCCCGATTCGGGTGAACATCGAGGGAAGGAGCCCGTCCCGGGCCATGCTGAACGAGGTCTTGATGGCGGCGGTCAGGTTCGAGTTCAGGGCGCCGTACATCGAGACGATCCCCAGGAGAAGGAAGGCCTCGCGGACGAACGGCTGACCGAGGAAATATCGGATCGCGGTGAGGACCATGTCCTCGGATCCGCCGCCGCACGCATCGCACGCGGGCCAGCCGACGAGCTTGGCCGTGGGGACGTTGCCCAGCGTCGCAACGAGGAAACCGGCGTAGACCAAAAACGAGATCCCGAGCGCAAGGAAGACGCCGCGGGGCACGTTCGCCTCGGGCCGTTTCGTCTGATCGGAGAGCTGGGCAACGACCTCGAATCCCTGGAAGGCCAGAAACAGGATCGCCGCACCGAGGACCAGCTGGAGGGGCGTTGCGCTCCCTCCGGGCGGGATGCCTCGCGGGGGTCCGGGCTCGGACGAAGACAGGATCCCAATGACGGCCAGGGCGACGACCAGCACCACCTTCGCAAGGGTGAGACGACCGAGCGTGGAGGTCCGAAGGTGGGCGTGCGCGAAGTGCAGGACCGCGGACAGGCCGAGGACCGACAATGCCACGAGGATCACTGCGAGCGGATTGGGCCCGAAGAAGGACGCCTCGTTGGACGGTTGGACGAGTTCGATGAGGAAGACACCGAGGCCGAGCGCGCAAAGCGCGGAGGCCGCCATGTGACCTCCCCACGAAAGCCACCCGCTCAGGAAGGCGCTGGGGTCCGGGAGGGCGCTCCGGACCCACACGTAGGCGCCTCCGGACGCATCCGGGCGACCCGCTCCGAGTTCCGCATAGCCGGCGGCCGCGAGCGCCGCAATCACGGCGGCGAGGGCCAGGCTCGCGAGGACGGAGGGACCCGCGACCGCGTACGTCGCGCCAACGAGCAGGAAAATCGCGGCCCCGACCATGGCGCCCATCGCGGACATCGTGATATCGAACAGGCCGAGATCGCGGGTCACCCGCACGCGGACGGAACCCGAGTCGACGGCGGCGCGGGCCACGGGGGGCGGAGACGACCCCGTCTACTTGAGCCTATGGAGAAACACGGCTCTGGATCGGTGCGATGCGCGCGGAAAGGACCGAGAAAGAAGTGTCACGCCTCGGACGACGAGGCGGTCTTGGCGATCCGCTCGCCGAGGGTTCGGAAGATCAGCTCTACGTTCTGCCCCGTCTTCGCGGAGGCGTAGAAGTACGGAGCGTCGAACGCCTCGGTCGCTTGCTTCACCTGTTCCTCCCCGAACGCGGCCTGGTCTTTCAGGTCCATCTTGTTCACCGCGAACGTCACCGGAATTTCCCCGACGGTCCGGAAGACAGATTCCACCCACGAGTCGAGGTCTTCCAGGGTGTCGTAGCGCGTGAGGTCCGCGACCGCGAGGATCCCCTGTGCCCCGTGGAAGTATGCTTCCCGGAGCAGCTCGCGAAAGCCTTTCGAGCCCATGATGTCCCAGATCGTCATGTCCATCTGGATCCCTTCGCCGCCCTTCGACGGGAGGGTGAGTTCCTTCTTCGACACCTTCGCTCCGAGCGTCACGATGTACCGATCGTCGTACTCGTTCAGGACGTACCGCTTGATGAGGGAAGTCTTCCCCACGGCGTGCTCGCCGACGAGGCAGACCTTCACTTTCATTCGACGTGGTTCCATCATCACGACCCGGCGGGGAGGCGGGCCGAAAACCTTCCCATTCGCGCTATTTCCTAGGGGCTATTTAGCCGTTGCCGCGTGGCCTCCGATCTTCGACAACGAGGCGAGCGTCCTCTAGCACGGTTGAAATAACGTCGCCTCGATGCCGCGACGTGGACGCGTTCGCGGCCCTCCGCTTCGCGATCGGCGGCGGGTTCCTCCTCGCGGCCGCCAGTTCCGACCTCCGCGCGCGGAAGGTCTCGGATCGGTGGTGGATCGCCCTCGGATCGATTGGCTTGGTCCTCCTCGCGGTCCAATTGGACGTGGAACGGGCGGACGCCGCGGCCGCCGCACTCCTTGGATCCGCCGCCCTCCTCTTCTACGCAATATTTTTCGGAGATCCCCTGCTGGACCAGGACGGCTTCCACCTTCGGCCTCTCCGGATCGGGCTGTTCCTCGCCGCAGGTGCGCTCTTCGTATTCCCCGCGGCGCTTCATGCCGCGCTCGGCGAGGGCCTGCCGCGAGAGACCCTCGACCTCTACTCGTTGCCGGCGATGGTGGTCATCTACCAGGGCTTCTACTGGGCGCGCCTCCTCCACGGCGGGGCGGATGCGAAAGGGTTGATTGCCCTCAGCCTCCTCGTGCCGACCTACCCGGAGGCGAGTCCCTTCCCCCTTTTAGCCGCGGGTCCGAGAGCGGAGGGCCTGTTCCGGTCCGTCTTCCCCTTCTCCCTCGTCGTCTGGGTGGATGCGCTCGTCTTGTTCCTCGCGATCCCGCTGGGGCTCGTCCTCGCGAATACGATCCGGGGGGATTTCGCCCTGCCCCAGGCTTTCCTGGGCTACCGCGCCCGTGTGGATGCGTTCCCGCGGTTTGTCTGGCTGATGGAGAAGATCGATGACCGGGGCCAGCACGTCTTGGTGTTGTTCCCGAAACGGGGGACGAAAGTCGAGGAAAACCTGTCTCGTCTTCGTGCGGCCGGGATCGAGCGCGTGTGGGTCACGCCGCAGATCCCGTTCATGGTGCTGATCCTCGGCGGGTTCGTGCTCGCCTTCCTCGGAGGGAACCTATTGCTCGCGATCCTTCGTCCCGGTGCCTAGGATCGAGGGACGAAATCCTGAAATAGCGGCCTCTCCCTCCGCGGGCCAAGCAGTGGTTTGACGGCCAAAGCGGCGGGGATACACCCGGTCCCATCCCGAACCCGGAAGTTAAGCCCGCCCACGTTCCCTGCGGTACTACGGTGCGCGAGCCCGTGGGAAGCCTGCCCTCCTTCGAGGAGGGCTTGGGTCGGCGACCTAGGTACGCTAGCCGTCCATCCTTGTGGTGGACGACGAAACGTGCCGTTCTAACGGCCGCCGCTCCATGGAACGCTGTCAGCCACTCGCTATTCCTTTTTCCGGCCCGCCCGAAGCTTCAGGCCGATGATGAGGAGGGGGACGACCGCGACGAACATCATGTCGGACAGTTCCGGGATCGAGACGATCACGGACGAGTTGCCCCCGACGAGTGCGTACCCGCCGGTCGTCGTGTAGTTCAGGAAGGCCCAGTTCACCAGGACGGAACCCGTGAAGGTCGGGTCCACCAGGGCGGTGAGGGTCAGGCTGTGCGCGCCCGGTGCGACGCTGGTCAGGTTCCAGTAGAAGGTCCGTCCATTCGTCCAGGTCGGCGCGAGGCTCGCGCTCTGATACGTCATGCCGCTCGGCAGGCTGTCCTGGATCGTGACCGTACCAGCCGCGGCGGAGCCGGTGTTGTTGTAGTAGACCGTGAAGGTCACGACATCGCCAGGCCGGGCGGAACCGGGTGTCGCGGTCTTCATGATCGTGATGGTCGGGCGGGACACGGTCGTGTTCGCCCAGGCCGTGGATCCGGGTAGCGACCGTCGGACCTGGTCCACGTAGTTCAGGGTCACGACGTTGCCGAGGAGCTGACCGTCCGTCGTCGCGGCGGTCACCGCGACGGTGATCGTGAAGGAGTGGGCCCCCGGGGTCACGTCCGCGAAGATCCAACCGTACGTGGAACCGGAGACGGAGTTGTACGGGGCACTCGAGGCCGTGTACGCGACGCCACTCGGCAGAGTGTCGTTCACCCAAACCCTGTTCGCATTCCCCGTGTTCGTGTTGTTGTAGTAGACCATATAGAGGATCGATTGGCCGGGAGCCGCGATGGATCGGCTCGCCGTCTTCGCCACCGCGATCGTGGGCCGATGCCGATCGTTCGCCTGTCCTGACGAGGGAAGGGTCGATATGTAGAAGTCCGCCGCATCGTTGTTCGTGTCCATCGGGACGCCGGTCACGGGGTCCTTGAAGCGTGCCCACGTCTGTCCCGTGTTTACGTTCTGCGCATAGGTCGTCTGATCGATGATCGTCGTCCCCTGCCGCAGTCGGAGGACGCCGTTGCCGTTCGGCAGCGAGGCTGCCGCCAGGGACGCCCGGAGGTATTCGGTCCCGGAGCCGAACGCGCCGAGGACCTGCGTCGTGAAGGTGAAAATCACGATCGAGCGCCCTCCCCGGACGAGGACCAGGTTCCAGCCGCCCAGAGGGATCGCGCTCGCCGTCGGGTTCGCGATTTCGATCCACTCCGGATTCGGTTGCGGGCTGACCTCGTTGAGGACGGCGTTAGTCGCCGCTCGGGCCCCGACGGCGAAGCGGGCTACGGCCGCATCCGGCAACGCCACATCGTACCCGAGGCGCCAGTCCGATGCAACGTACACGACCCCGTAACCGGATTGGAGACCCAGGGTCGTGGCGTTGATCGCGAATTCGAGGCGATGGGCGTCCAACCCGAAGGGGACGCCCTGGACGAAGTTCCATGGCACCGCTTGACCGGGGGCGAACGCATAGAGGCCGCTCGAGTTGACGACCCCATTCCGTCCGATGACGGCGATGGCATAATCGAACCCGTAGAGCTGCCCGGACACGTCGGACCACTCCCCGGTCGCCGGTCCCGTCCGGGTGGTCCACTTGCCCGTCCCCGTCCACATCGTGTCCCGTCTGATCGTCCGTCGTGTTGTCGTTGTTGAAGTCGCGCTCGAGGCCCGATCGGAGAGTCGTCTCGACCCAGTCGGGGACCGTATCGAGGTCCGTGTCGGCCGCGGACACATACGTTCGGGACCGCGAGGTGGGGATGTCCTGGCCTCCGAGGATTCGGCCGTCGACTCGGACGTATCCGGTGAAATTCGTTCCCACATCGACCGCGGTCGCAAGGATGTCGACGTTGGCGTTGTACTCCAGCGCACCCGTCCGGTTCGTCACGTCGCCGAGGAAGTCCTGGCCGTAGGTCCGGCCTTGCCAGTCTCCAAACGCGCCGTCGATCTGGAGGCTCGTTGGCGCCGAAGCGAGATACACGAGCCCGATCTCGGGCGATCGGAAGCTCGCGGTTCCGTTGGAGGCGAGCCCGTCGACCGATAGGCCGAAGGTCGAGGTGGCGGTCATGTTGGTCCAGGAGGCTTCGACCCACAGAATCGTCGGAGAGGAGATATCGCGGTCGACCGGGAGGCTGGCGGTCGTCCCCGTCATGGGCACCGTCGAGAGAAGGGCATCGGCCGGATCGAAGTTTCCGCTTCCGTCATCTCGATACACGGACAGGTCGACGGGGTCGGTGGAACTTCCAAGCCGTGTCACGTTCAGGGCCGTGGCATGCGGGATCCCTCCGAGCGGATCGAGCGTCACCCGGAGGATCGCGGTTCGGCCCGTCACCACATCCGGGGCAACGGTAGCCTGTTCGACGATGAGCGTCGGGAGGGAGGCCCGCACCGATCCATCGGCCGGGTCGCGGTTGCCCAAGTTGTCGGCCGCATAGGTGAGGATCCGCGCGTTCGCAGGATCGGCCACCGTCATTCGCAACTCGAGATCTTGATTGCTGAACGCGGCATCGGCGGAACCACCTGGAATGAACCGAGACCAGTCGTTCGATCGCGGGCCGCGGGACGCGTCGAATTCCAACGCGAGCACGCCGTGCTCGATCGAACCGAGCTGGGACCATCCGAACACTTCGACCGCGGAGTCGGCGCCAAGGTCCCCGATCGGATAGCCGGTCAAGCGGTTCGCGTCCTGGTCGACGAAGACGAAGACGCTATCCGTCTCGTTCGGAGAGGCGCCGTCGAACAGGAGGCCCTGAACTCTCGCGTTCACGAACAGATCGTGGCCCTGCGTCGCGACCTTCGTCGCGAGGAGGTTCACTGCGGGGTTCTGGATCTGGTCGATGGGCGAGTCCGCGTACGCGGGGATCGCCGCCCAGTCGCTGAAGTCGCCATCGATTCGAATCAGGGCAGAGGGACCCGCGGGGGACGGGGAGAGGATGCTCGCGAGGATTGGGACGATGAGCATCAAGGCGACGACCGCCGCGATGCCCGTGACGGATCGGGACCAGTGGGGCTGGGCCGGGATCCGGGGCGCCGCGGGGCCACTCCGTCGTCCGTTCGTGAACCCGTTTCCGTTGACGAGTCCATTTGTCGCCCCGCGACCGAATGTGAGGCCGTTCACGCGACCTTCTGATACGCCATTGACCCGGCCGTTCGTGCGGCCGTTCACGTGGCCATTCGTCCGGCCATTGACCCGACCGTTGGTGCGGCCGTTGGTGTATCCTACGGTACCGAGGCCAGGGGTCCCAAGGCCGCTCGAACGGAGACCGGTCGCCCCCGATCGGAGGGACCCTTCCTCCGCCCGGGCCAATTGCTCCGCCCGGTCACGGCTCGCGCGTGCCTCGTCCGTCCGGCCCAAGCGCTCGAGGATTTCCGCCTTCGTCTGCCAGGCCACGACCAGGCTCCCGTCCGCCTTGAGCAGAGAGTCGTAGTGGGCGAGCGCGTCGAGGAGGCGGGGATCCAGCTTCGCCGAGGGCGCGGGGGATGAAGTCGCCGCGGGCTGCTTCCACCGCGGCGGGAGGACGGAGGCATCCCCGGTCGTCCGCAGGAGGTTCTGGACCTCCAACCGGTACTCCTCGTCCCGCGCGGGGTTCAGTTCCGCCGCCTTGGCGAGGGACTCGACGGCCTCCTTCGGGCGGCCCAACTTCTCGAGCACCTTCGCGCGGTTCGCCCAGGCCCGTTCGAGCGACGCATCGGCTTCGAGGAGGCGGTCGAAATGGTCCAGCTCTTCCCGGAGGCGGTCCGCCTCTGCGATCGGCGAAACCGGTTCGGCCATCCGCTGCCACCGGGTAAGGAAGTCTTTCACGACGGACTTGCCCGCGGGGGTCACCTCGGGCCGTTCCGCGATCGGGCTCCCGCAAATCGCGCATTCCGACTCGTCGGAGAAGAGGTACGCTCCACACCGCGGACAGAAGGGCGCGGAGTCATCGAGAGAGGCGTCGAGTCCGGGCAGGAGGGCCAACTCCTCGGCCGTGTATCGTCGATGACAGATCCCGCAGGTCGTCGCGTCCTTCGTCATCGCAGCGCCGCAGGTCTGACAAATGCGCGGGGGTTGGTCCGCCTCCTTCAGGAACTGATCAAGGCCCTCCGAGAGATCGTCCTCCGGAGACGCGTCGAACTCGACACCGCAGAAGGGGCACGCTCCCGCCTCCGTCCCGACGAAGGAGCCGCATTTCGGACACAGGAACAGATGATTCGACTCCTCGCCCGCTCGGCCGAGGAGTCCGAGGATGGACTCGATGTCCTGCGGGGTCAGGCCCTCGACCGACGCGAGCTGTTCCCGCGTCGCGGACCGCAGCGCCTCATAGGTCGGAAAGCGTTCCGCGATCCGACGGGCCCGCCCGAGATCGGAGCCGGGAATCGAACTCAGCCATTCGAGATAGCTCTCGTCCATCGTTGAGAGCGGGTCCGTTTGCTACCTAAAGCGCGCGCTATAGTGCGTATCACGCCGTCTAGTCATTTCCTTAACATGACGGGCTAGCCGGACCGCATCCATGCGGTCGCATACGGGTCGATCGGGACCTCCAGCAAGACCCGTCGGGGGCCCGACCCAAACCGCAGGAGGAGGGTCCTCTCATCCTTCCGGAGGAGCTCGGGAGAGAGCCCCTCCTCGGAGAGCCGACGGATGAGGGCCTCCCCGAAGGCGGCGACGCGGGCTCCGTTCGCCTCCCGTTTGCGGACCAACAGGTCCGTCGGATTGACGCGGCGAAATCGGCCGTCCTCATCCAAGCTCAGGACGCCGAACTCGGACAGTTCGATCGCGATCTTGCTGACGGATTGCCTCGTGAGGTGGACGCGCTCCGAGAGCTCCTGCAGGGAAATCCCCGGCGAGGCGAACGATGCGGCGAGCACCGCAGCCCGACCCGTGCCGGCCAATGCGGAGAAGAGGGCCGCATCCGCGAGGTCGATCAGGCCGACGGGGAACACACGGGCTCGTTCCATCTGCAGGAATCCCTTCTCGACGAGGTCCCAGGCATGCCAGCGGACGGTGGCCTGGGACATCGACAGGTCCCGGCCGACGTCGCCGACGCGCGCGCACGGCCGAAGGCAGAGATATCGGAACACCTGGCGGCGCCGGGCATTCGCGAGGCTGGGGCCCTGGGTCTCGAGATCCGCGTCGACCGCCTCCCCGGAAACGGCCTTCTCCAAGGCGCGTCCGATCCCGCGGCCCACGTCACCCCCCCTGGTACTCCTGGAGGATCAGGTCGAGGACTTCTTCGGGCTTCAGGCCCCGGAAGTCCGCATCCGTGAGGCCATCGAGCGATTTGTCCAGGTGGTCCCGAATCGTCTTCGGCATCGAGCGGGTGAGCAAGAGTTGCCTCAGTTGGGACGGCGCCTTCGCGGTCACGGGCCGGCCGCCATCCACGCCCTGGATCACGATGCCGAGCCCGCGGAGGATTTGGAACGGATGAGCCGAAGGACTGTGACGACTGTTCCGGCACTTCACGATCTTCAGATGACGTGCGGAATCCGAGTTAGAGCTGAACTGCAAGTGGATGACGCAATCCGCGAGGTACATCGGGATGACGGTCTCCGGTCCCGCGAGGTCCGCCGATCCGTGGTCCTCGAGCGTGCAGAGGACCGTCCCGACTTTGCGGGTCTGCTTGAACATGTATCCGATCAGGTCCCGTTGTTCATACAGGTCTTTCGTCGACCAGAGGACCGGGGTCAGGGGATCGATCACGATCCGCGCATTGCTCCCCTTCCAGTCCGCGACGAACGCGGGCAGCTCCTTCCGGATGAAGTTCGAGAATTCGCGCCCCGAGGCGTCGATGAAGACGAGCAGCTCGTCGTCGAGGGATTCGAGGATGTCGGACCACCCCATCTCGACCGCTTCCCGGATGATTTGCTCCTTGTTCTCGTCGAGGCTGACGAAGATGCCCTCCTGGCCTTCTTGCAGTCCTCGTCGAATGAACTGCGTGGCGAACGTCGTCTTGCCCGCGCCGGAGCGGCCGATGACGACGGTCGTGCTGTTCTCATTCACCCCGCCGTCGAGCAGGGGGTTGAGTCCGTAGACTCCGCTGCGAATCTTTCGCACGCGATTTCATCCTGGAGTGACGGTTAAAACGTGCCGACGTGAGAATCAGATGCGAAACCGAAATCATGGGAGGGCGGGTTGCACGCGGCGGAAGAACGCGTCGACCATCGACCGATCGAGGCCGTAGCCGAGCACTCCATCGAGACGATCGACGACTTGCCCGTCGCGGAAGAGCGCGAGGGTCGGCACGACCTCGACCGCGTAATCCTCCCAGAGGGGATTGCTCTCGTCGTCGAGGTACACCGCGGCGAAGCGCCACGGTCGGGAGGAGGAGACCCGCTCGAAGTCGGCTTTGAATCGGCGACAAAACGGACACCAAGTGGCCCAGAACATGACCACGGTCGGTTCCGTCGACTGGAGGACCGACGTCTGGAAGGCCTCCGCGTCTCGGACCTCGATCATCGCGGATCGAGTAAAGCCCATCCGCGGGCCATAAAGATTCACCCGAGGACTCGGCCCCTTAGCGGCGAGTAGTTTCGCACACCTCCCCCGGGAACGACGAAGCCCTTGGCCGATATACCTCTACTTAGAGGTATGAAATGGAAATCGGATGCGGCGCCCGCGTGCGGGACTTCGACGGTCGACGGTACTTCTACTTCTGGCACTACGAACGGGACAACGGACGGTCGAAGAGGAAGGAGGACTACGTCGGCCGCGTGGACTCGGAGAAGGCGAGGTCGGATCTCCTCCGTCGCATGGCGGCCTACCATCGGAGGGCGGAGCAGGAGTTCGCCCGACGGAGGGCGCGGATCGAGGGCCTCGTCCGGCGCATACCTCTACTTAGAGGTACATCGGCTGAAGGGCATCCCTCGGTGGCTGCGAGGTGAGGACTTCTCGGCCCCGCTGGGCGGGACCAACCGCGGATTGCTTCGCGGGGCCTGCTGTCTCCAGACGGAAAGGCATATACCCGGTCCTCCGGATGGGGCTGCCGCCCTCGTTCTCGGAAGGGATGGAATGGGTTCGCCCGTCGCCTCCGAGGAGGTCCGGTCCTACTTCGCGGATCTCCTGTCGCAAGTCGATTCGACGTACGCCGTCGCCCGCGCGGCCCGAGCCCGGGGATTCGATCCGGAGCTCGACGTCGAAATCCCCCTCACCGACGACCTTGCGTCTCGGGTCGAACGCCTCCTCGAGAACTACGAGGTCGAAGGCGTGGCCCGACGGATCCGGGAGCTCGCGAAAGACCACGATCGGGAGGAACTCGCGATCCTCGTCGCGAAAGAGATGGCCCAGCGACCCGCGGCGAGCAAGGAGAAGGCGGTCGAACGCGCGGTCCGTGTCGGTCTCGCAATCCTGACGGAAGGCATCCTGGTCGCACCGCTCGAAGGCCTCGCCGGGGTCAAGATCAAACGAAATCGCGACGGCACCTCGTACGTCGATCTGTCCTACGCAGGGCCCATCCGGTCGGCGGGGGGGACCGGCCAGGCGCTCAGCGTCCTGATCGCAGACCTGGTGCGCCGCGAACTCGACATCGGGAGGTATCAGCCCACCCGGGAAGAGGTCGAGCGGTTCAAGGAGGAAATCCCGCTCTATCGACAAGTGCAGCACCTCCAATACTCGCCGACCGAGGGAGAGATCTCCCTGATCGTGTCGAACTGCCCCGTCGCCATCAACGGCGAAGGGACGGAAGATGCGGAGATCAGCGGCTTCCGGGACCTCCCGCGGGTCGAGACGAACCGCATCCGCGGCGGCGCATGCCTCGTGATCGCGGACGGGATGTGTTTGAAGGCGCCGAAGATCCAGAAACATGTCCGCACCCTCCGGATCGACGGATGGGAATTCGTGGATGCGTACCTCGCGGAGAAGAAGGCCGGGCCGGAGGACTCGAAAGAGGATTCGAGCGTGGAGCCGAACGAGGTGTTCATCCAGAACATCGTCGCGGGCCGGCCGGTCCTGTGCCACCCGAGCCGCCCCGGCGGTCTCCGCCTCCGGTACGGGCGAACGCGGGCCACGGGCCTTGCCGCGCTGGCCCTCCATCCGGCGACGATGCACATCTTGGACGACTTCATCGCTGTCGGTACCCAGGTGAAGACGGAGCGTCCGGGAAAGGCGGGGGCCATCACGCCGTGCGAGTCGATCGACGGCCCCCTCGTCGTGCTCGACACCGGGGATTTCGTGGAGGTCCCCGACGCCGAGACGGCGAAGCGCCTGCGACCTCAAGTCCGGGTGATCGCAGACCTCGGAGAGATCCTCATCCCCTTCGGCGAATTTCTGGAAAACAACCATGTCCTCATGCCAGGCGCCTTCTCGCTCGAATGGTACAGTGCCCTCCTTCAAGCGAAACGGGGATCCCTTCCCGAGGCCTGGCAGGAGCCTTCGGCGGCCCAGGCGCTTGAATGGTCCCGGACCTTCCGCGTCCCCCTTCATCCGCGATACAACCTGTTCTACCACGATTTTTCGTCCGAGGAACTTCGCGTCCTCCGCGAGCGGATCGTCGCGGAGGGCCGGATCGACAACGGTCGGTTGGTCCTCCCCGCGACCCCGGAATTTCGGGAATGGCTCGTCCGGCTCGGGGCGCCGTTTTCCATCCGCGGGTCCGATCTCGCCCTCGAGCGTCACACGGAGACGCTCCTCGCGACCCTGGGCATCGCGCCCCACGAGAGAGCCTTGCAGATCGGGCCCGAGCCACCTCCGGAAACCCCGGATCCCCTCGCGTTCGTGAGCGCCCTCGCCGGCTTCCCGATCAAGGCCCGCGGGCCCACCCGGATCGGAGCACGCATGGCTCGTCCGGAAAAGGCGGCGCCACGGAAGATGCAGCCCGCACCCCACTCCCTGTTCCCGATCGGACACGAAGGCGGCGCTCAACGTCTCTTGTTGGACGCGGCCGCCAAGGACACGATCGAAGTCGAGGTGGGTCTGCGGACCTGCACGACCTGTGGGAAGCGGTGGTTGCTCCCCAAGTGCTCGTGCGGCGGCCACACCCTCCCGCGGAACGGACCGAGGCGGCAACGGGTCCCGCTGGGCGAGATCTTGCGGTCGGCGCTCGAGCGCCTTGGCGAGCCGAAGCCCTCCGAGATCAAGGCGGTCCAAGGGATGATCTCGCGGACGAAGACCCCGGAGCCGATTGAGAAGGGCATCCTCCGGGCGAAGCACGATATCTATGTGTTCAAGGACGGGACGACGCGGTTCGACATGACGAACCTGCCCCTCACGCACTTCACCCCGAAGGAGGCGGGCATCTCCGTTGGCGTGGCGCGGCGGCTGGGATATGCGAAAGACATCGGCGGGCGTCCCCTGGAGGACGAGGACCAGATCCTCGAGCTCCGTCCCCAGGACATCCTCGTCGCCCGGTCGTGCGGGGAGTACCTTCTCCGGGTCGCCTCCTTCGTGGATGACCTCCTGGAGCGCCTGTACGGGTTGGCCCGTTTCTATCGGGCCACCTCCATCGAGGACTTGCTGGGTCACCTGGTCGTCACGCTGGCACCGCACACGAGCGGCGGGGTCCTCGCCCGGATCGTCGGCTTCACCGATTCGAAGGCCTGTTTCGCCCACCCCCACCTGATCGCCGCGCGCCGTCGGAACTGCGACGGAGACGAGGACTCCGTGATCCTGCTCCTGGACAGCCTCGTGAATTTCTCCCGGGCGTTCCTCCCGGACAAACGGGGCGGCCTCATGGATGCGCCCCTGGTGCTGTCGACGCAGATCGACCCGAACGAAATCGACAAGGAGGCGCACAACCTCGATGTCTCGGCGACGTATCCCCTCTCCCTGTACGAAGCGGCCGAACGGTTCGCCCACCCGCGGGAAATCGAGCCCCAGATCGACACGGTGGGCAAGCGGATCGGGAGCGTCCTCCAGTACGAGGGGTTCGCCTATACCCACCCGACGAAGAGCGTGGCGCAGGGGCCCCTCGCCTCCGCGTACGGCGAAGGGTCCATGATGGAGAAGATCGACAAGCAGCTCGACCTCGCGCTCCGGATCCGGGCCGTGGACCCGAACGATGTCGTGGCGCGCATCGTCGTCCACCATTTCCTCCCCGACCTGATCGGGAACCTGAAGGCGTTCTCGAGCCAGCAGGTCCGCTGCACGAAGTGCGGCACGAAGTACCGACGGATCCCGCTCCGCGGGCGATGCCCGAGCTGCGGGGGCAATCTCACGTTGACCGTCCACGAGAGCTCCGTCAAGAAGTACCTCGAGGTTTCCAAGCGGATCAGCCAACAGTTCGAGGTCTCGAACTATCTGCGTCAGCGGATCGACCTGATCGAGGACGCGATCGCGTCCCTGTTCACGAACGACAAGACGCAGGATCTCAAGCTCGACGACTTCTTCTAGGTGGCCACGAGCTTCGATTGCTCGCTCCGGATCTTCAGGGCCGCCGCAGCCGCGAGCAGGCCGCCGAGGCCAAACGCGCCGACGACGAGGAGGGGAAAGTTCGCGATCGTCAGGTTCGCGAACCCCGTCGGGACGAGTCCCCGGTTCAGTCCCAATTGCTCCGGGCCGTACAGGAAAACTCCCAGCAGGATAACCCTTTAGATACGGCGGGCGGTTTCGCGGGCGAATGACGAGGTCTGCGGCCCTCGGCCTGGCGGCGATCGTCATCGGGTCGATCGCGGTCCGCCTCTCCCCCCTGTGGTCGTTCTTGTACTGGGGTTCCGACACGGGCGAGTACTTCGCCATCGCGAAGGCCCTCCTTCGGACCCAGCATGTCTCGACGACCTACTACGGCTGGGGCGTCACGTATCCGTACTTCCCGGGCATGTTCTTCTTGCAGGGGGGCCTCGTGGGTCTCGGCGGCCTCGACCTCCCGACCGTCCTGAACCTCCTGGTGCCGGTCCTCGGCGCCCTCGCGGTGCTGCCCGTGTTCCTGATCGGGCACAGGGTCTCTGGCGAGGCCTCGGTGGCGCTGTTCGCCGCGGCCGTACTGGCCGGAGCCATCCCCCATGTCTACACGACGGCGCATCCTGCGCCCGCGACCCTCGGGGACCTCCTCGCCCTGACCGGTCTGGTGCTCTTCCTCCGCCTTCGCGCGGACAGTCGGTCGATGGGGCCGCTCCTCCTCGTGACCGCCGCCCTGATCGCGACGCATCATCTCTCCGTCTACTTCTTCCTCCTCGTGGTCTTCGGGACCCTCCTCATCCGAGGGTTCGTGGCCCCGTGGCGACGGACCGACGGCTCGAGGCGGGAAGTCGCGTTCGCGGGTATCCTCCTCGGAGGCACGGTCGCCTATTGGCTCGGCTACGCGACCGCGTTCCGGGACTACATCCTGCCGGACGTCTCGATCCGACCCTGGTGGGCCATCCTAGTCCTGTCCGCGATCGGGCTCGTGGTCCTCACGGCGCTGGTCCGGGCGCGGACGCACATCCGTTGGAGGTACCGGCCCCGGTATCCCGGACTCCGGTATCGCGGGACCGCCTACGGCGCCGCCGCGGGAACGATCCTGGTCATCGGGCTCGTCTCGGTGGTCTCCGGCGTCCCCGGGACGACGTTCCGCGTTCCCGCCGCCGAGTTGCTGTACTTCGTCCCTTTCGTTCTGCTCATCTCTTTGGCGGCGGTGGGTCGGAAATTCCTCGATTTTCTCACGCTAGGGATCGGGCCAACCGCGTGGATCGTCGCCCTCATCGGCTCCGCGACCGTGGGGATCGTCGCCGCGCCGCGGGTCCTCATCCCGTATCGACACATGGAGTACCTGGTCGTGCCGTTCGCCATCCTCGCCGGCGTCGGGTGTGTCCGCGTCATCCGCTTGGCGGGGCTCCGAGGGCGATCGAGCACCGCAGCGGTCGCGGTCGTCGGATTCCTCCTCCTCGCGAACGTCCTGGCAGGCATACCTCCGGCGACCGCCTTGGCGGGGTGGCGAGAGGGAACCCTTCCGACCGCCTTGGACGCCGCGTACTGGGCGAGGGACCATGTGCAAGGCCTCGTCGTCACGGACCATCACGCCTCGACGACGGTCTTCGGATTCGGAGGGCTGAACGCCACGTGGGACCGGGCACGGACCCCATTCCTCTCGGACGCTGGGGGGGATCCGTATGCGGGTCTCTCCGGGATTGACTCGCCATCGGGTCGGAAGGATGGGACGTACGTATGGATCGACCGCGATATGGAGGCCGGCGTGCGGCTTGCGCCCTGGGACACGGCCGTCCCGATGGACCCCGCCGTCATCGCAAAATTCGACGACGCGCCCTTCATCAAGGTCTTCGACAACGGGTACGCGCGACTCTACTGGATCGCCTGGGGCTGCGGGACCTCCTGCTAGCCTTGTCAACTGTTGCCGGATCTCCGTTCCGAGCACCTTTATGCCGTCCGCGGGAATCCGAGCGGTCGTGCGGATCCTGCATGTGACGAAGAAATTCCCGCCGGTCGTGGGGGGCGACGCGACGGTGGTGTCCGCCCTCGCGCGAGCCCAGTCGCGGAAAGGTCGCGATGTCCACGTGCTCGCGTACCGGGCGGACGGTCTCGAAGCGACGGATCGCGTCCACCCCGTGGGTCCGGTCCAGACCTCGGAGGGACTGGACCGCGTGGGCCTGCGCCGGCTCCGGGGTATGTGGGCCATGCGGGCCTGGGCAGAGGAGCACCTCGCCTCACTGGAGCCCGACATCGTCCATGCCCACGCCGTGGACGTCGGGGGGTCCGTCGCTAGCATCGCCCGCGGCCAGGGAATCCCGGTCGTCCTCACCTGCCACGGCGTATGGTTTCCGCATCGCCCACGATGGTCTCCCCTAGGATGGATGGAGCGATCTCTCCTCCGGCGCGGATACGACGCCATCACGACCGTCGATCGGGCCTCCGCGAAGGAGCTCCGCGATCGGGGATGGTCGAACGTGATCGTCGTGCCCAACGGCGTGGACCTCTCTGAGTTCGCCGGAATCGATCCACCGTCCGACGGGACGATCCGCGTCCTCTTCGCGGGAAGGCACGTGTACCAGAAGGGAATTGACGTCCTCCTCGAGGCCACCGCCCGGGTTCGGTCGCAGAGCGCCGATCCTTTCGTCCTGGAGCTCGCCGGCGACGGACCCGAGCGGACCCGCCTGGAACGGAAGGCGAAGGACCTCGGGCTCGGCGAAGTCGCTCGATTCCTCGGTCCTCTCCCTCGGCCAGATCTAATCCGGGCGTACCGCCGCGCGACCGCCTTCGTGCTCCCGTCCCGCTTCGAAGGGTTTCCCCTCGTCATCCTGGAGGCGTGGGCGGCCGGCCTGCCGGTCATCGCGACGGCCGTCGGGGGCGTCCTGGATCTGTGCGACGAGAGCAACGCATGGCTCGTCCCACCGGAGAATCCGGGGGCCTTGGCGGACGCCATGATGTCCCTCGCCCGCGACCCGGCGCGACGCCGGGAGCTCGGAGCCAAGGGACACGCCGCAATCCGAAGCCGCTACATGTGGGAGGTCATTGCCGACGCGTACGAGGAGGTCTACGCGAGCTGTCGTCGACCGACCCCGGGTGTGAGCCCATGACGGACTACCTTCACCTCGCACGAGCGTCGTGGTCAGCTACAACGGCGAACGGTTCCTCCGCCCGTGTCTCGAATCCCTCGCCCGAAACGGGATGTCTCCCGCCGGGAGGATACTCGTATGGACATGAAGCCACCACCTCGCGTGTGTTGGCTTAGGAGTGCAGTGCGGCCTTTCGGGCCGCCATCCAAATGGTGTTGTAGCGATTGATGTTGAGCACTGACTTCAGAATCCAATGAAATAGATAATAGCCGCGATGAAGGATGAGCTTTCGGCCGCTTTTCGCATAGTACGGGTCGAGTGAGTCGGAAACGATGGTGAAACCAAATCGCTCCAACGCCTGCCGTAGCGTCTTTCGGGTGAACTGAGAGAGATGAATTTCAACCACCGTGCTGTCCAAGGCAATTTTGGGGAGGCCGGAGGCGCCGAGTCGCCGGCCGCCCGACCCCAGGTTGTTCAACCCATGAAAAACCGTCCGAAATCTCCGTTCCATGGAGAGAAGATCATTGGGCACTGCAATGAAGACGACACCCTCCTCGTTCAAGAGGGACCAGCACTTCGCTAACAAGGCGCCCGGGTCGGGGACGTGTTCAAGGACATGAAACAGAGTAATGTTGTCGAATGTGCGGCCGAAGGAGATGGTCTCGATGTCTCCTCGAATCAGATCGAGGCCGTATTTTTCCTTCGCGATGGCGATTGCGCTCTCGGAAATCTCGGTTCCGAAAACCTCCGAGAACGTACCTTTCGCGTGAAACAAGAACTCGCCGATCCCCGACCCAATGTCCAGGAGCGAGCCGGGCTTCATGTGACGGCGTACCTTCTTCACACGTCGTTGCCACAGCCGGTCGCGGGCGTGCTCCTCCGATAGCCATACGTCGTATTTTTCCGGTTTCGAGTAGTAGGCGGTCAGCTCCCGGAGGGTCGGCCGGGGATTCACGAAGACGTACCCGCATTCCCGGCAACCCTGTAACTCGGCGACGGGATCGACGACCTCCAGCATCGCCCCTTTGCAAAGATTACACGAACTCAGGGTTTCAGTCTCCATGACGGTCCCTGTGTGTCACTTAGCCCGATGATCGTTGCCCTTTACCAGACTTTTGGGAGAGCCTCCGGGTTCTGTGGCGTTGCGGGGGACGCCGGGCGGAAACGGTAAAGACCGTCGCCCGATAGCCGACCCGTGCCCTCCGGGGACCGCGCCGCGCCTTCGATCGCCCTCCTCCTATCGGACGGGTTCATCAACCGGACCGGGATCGGGCGGTACCAGCAGGCGTTGATCGAGGAACTATCGGGCCGGATCAACCTTCATGCCCTCGTGGACGAACGGTGGGTAGGGCGGATGTCGGGAGGGTCCTTCCCGCCGCCGTTCCGGATGACCCCGATCCATCGGTATCGCCGCGTCAGAACGGTCGCCCGTAACGCGCCTCGGATAGTCGGCAATGCGGTACGCAGCCGTGACTTCAGGACGCGGGACCCCCTCCGATTTCTCGAGACGCTGAGAACCCGCGTCCTTCCGGCAGCCTACGTGGACCGGGCCGGATTTAGCCTCCTCCACGGGACGGCCAACTACATCCCCCGGACATTCGGCCCTACGGCCCGCGTCGTCACGATTCACGATACGATTCCCCTCTCGCACCCGGAGGGGCTCCCGAAACTGCTGATCGGCGGTTTCGTCCGGCCCTCCGAGCTACGCCCTGAGGACCACGTAATCACAGATTCGCAGACATCTCTCCGCGAACTACGGCGACTGTTCGACCATCCGAGGGATCGGCTCCATGCCATCCCGCTCGCGCCCGATCACCGCGTGTTCCGACCCGGGCCAGCTCCGAGCAATAAGGGGCCGCCCTATGTCCTCTCGGTGGGCATCATCGCCCGGCACAAGAACCTCCTCCAAGGGCTTCGGGCATTCGAGCAGGTCGCTGCCCGCCGGCGGGATCTCCGGTGGAAAATCGTTGGCCTGAAAGGTTGGGGGTGGCCGGAATTTCGTCGCGCCCTCGACGCATCGACCGCAAAGGACCGGGTCGATGTCCTCGGGCTCACGACGGACGAAGGCCTTGCCGAGTACTATCGTGGCGCCCGCGCACTCTTATTCCCAAGCCTCGTCGAGGGCTTCGGGATCCCCGTCCTCGAGGCGTTGGCGTGCGGCACGCCCGTCGCCGCCTCCTCGATCGCCGTTCTCCACGAAATCGCGGAGGGCGCGTTCGTCCCTTTCGACCCCTCCGACGCGACGGGAATCGCGGAGGCCCTCGAACGCGCAGCCTTCGATGAGGCGGAGCGAGACAGGCTGCGCCGGAACGGGCTAGACAAGGCCGCGATGTTCACCTGGTCGAAGGTCGCAGAGGACCATCTTCGGGTGTACGCGGCGGCCCTCGAGACGGACGTTGGGTCACTCCTCGTCCGCGGCAAGTGAGCCCCGCGCCGTCGGTAGGGAGGGGAATCCTATTTGTCCCCCGGCGGTTCTCTGGCACCCAGGCGGATGCGCGCCATTCTCACAACCGCGGCGACCTCGAAGGTCCCCGAGCCGGTCGCGCTCGGTCAATCGGTTTCGGAAGGTGAGGGATGAAGGTCCGTGGGGACGTCCCGGAATTCGCTTGGCCGGCACATTTCGTGTACACATACGCCGCGAAGGCCCTCGCCTGGCTGCTCGACGGCCACGCGTTCTTCCGGGAGGCCCTCTTGCGCCGCTGGCCAGGGTTTGTCCACCGGTCGCTCCTTCTAACGGAACGGATCGTCGAAATCCCGTTCGCCCTCCGAGCACTCGATCTGCCGCGGGGGAGCCGGGTCCTCGACCTCGGCGCAAAGGCTTCCCCCTTGCCCCTGTTCCTCAGCGCCCAAGGTCTGCGCGTCGTCGCCGTCGACCTCTCGCCCTTTCCCATCCAAGGGGCAGGACCCGATTTCGTGCTTGCCGACATGCGGAGCCCGCCGTTTCGATCGGACGCGTTTGACGCGGCCGCGATCGTCAGCACCCTGGAGCATGTGGGCGTGGGCTTCTACGACTGAAAGGTCGACCCCGAGGACGACCTTGCCCTGATGGACCGACTCCGCGCGCTCGTGCGCCCCGAGGGTCGAGTCGTCCTGACGGTCCCCTACGGCCGACCCGAGGCCGATCGACTCCAGCGGGTCTATGACCACGCCCGGTTGCGCCTCGCGACCTCGGGATGGACAATCGAACGGGAGGCGTATGCGATCCGGGAGGGCCGGACTTGGCGTCACGCCACGGAGGCGGAGGCGGCGCAAAATCGGTCGGTTCCGGAAACCCGGGCCGTCGCGATGCTCGTCCTCCGCCCGTCCGGTTGATCCTATGAAGGTCGCCGTCCTCTACGACTCTCTACAGACCATCGGAGGCGGGGAACGGGTTGCGCTCACGCTCGCGAAGCATCTTCCCGCGGACCTGGTGACGACGGCGCCCAATCGCGACCTTCCGGAACGCGCCGGATTCCCCGGGGTGGACATCGTCGACCTCGGGGGACTCATCCGGCAACCCCCGCTCAAGCAAATCGATGCGTCGTGGAAATTCGCCCGCGCTCGCCTGGACGGGTACGACGTCTACGTCATGATTGGGAACTGGGCCCATTACGCGGCGAGGCGCCACCACCCGAACGTCTACTATTGCCTCACGCCCACTCGAAGCTTTCACGACCAGCGGGCGGCAATGTTGGCGCGCCTCGGAGTCCCGAACCGCTGGGTCGCCCGGGCCTGGACGGCCGGCCACTCCCGGTTCGAGCGCCGGTCCATCGCCCATTGCGACGAAGTGGTGTCCATCAGTGAAACCATCCGCGACCGGGTGCGGCGATACTTCGGTCGGGAATCCACCGTCGTCTACCCGCCCGTCCGGACCTCCCTGCATCACTTCGAGGGGGTGGGAGACTTCTGGCTCTCCGTGAGCCGCATGTATCCGGAGAAACGGATCGAACTCCAGCTCGAGGTTTTCCGCCGGCTTCCCGACGAGAAACTCGTGATCGCCGGAGGCTACTCGGCGGGGGATTGGGGAGAGCGGTATCTCTCGCGCCTTCGCCCTCCTCCGAACGTGACCTTCCTCGGCGAGGTGCCGGAGGCGCGCCTCCTGGACCTGTTCTCCCGGTGCCGGGGCTTCATCACCACGGCTGTCGACGAGGACTTCGGCATCACTCCGGTCGAGGCGATGGCCGCGGGGAAGTGCGTCCTTGCCACGGACGAAGGAGGATACCGGGAGACGGTCCTCGACGGGAAGACGGGATTCCTCCTCCCTCCGGAGGCCGACGCGTTCGCCAAACGGGTCCGGGGACTCGATGATGCGACCCTCCGGGGGATGCGAGATGCCTGCGCGGCCCGCGCCCGCCGGTTCGACGAGTCCGTTTTCCTCGACCGGATGCGCGCTTTGCTTGCGCAGAGGACGAAAGGAGCGCGGCCATCGGAAGAGCGATACGGTTAAGGGCTGAGGGTGGACTCCGCACGCCATGACCAAGTCGGCACTCGTGACGGGCGCGACGGGCCAAGACGGCTCCTTCCTGATGGAGCTGCTCCTGAAGAAGGGATACAGGGTCTACGGTCTCGTCCGACGTCTGAGCGTCCCCAACCTCGGGAACATCGAACATCTCATCGACCGAGTGACGCTGATCGACGGAGACCTGATCGACCAGTCCTCGCTCAACTCCGCCGTCAAGGAAGCCGAGCCCGACGAAATCTACAGTCTCGCGGCCCAGTCCTTCGTCGCAACGTCGTTCGTACAGCCTGTCCTCACCGGGGAGATCACGGGGCTCGGAGTGGTCCGGCTCCTGGAGGCGATGCGAGCCTACGCGGCGGACGCGCGGCTGTACCAGGCGTCGTCGAGCGAGATGTTTGGGAAGGTGGACCGCGAGCCGCAGGACGAAGGCACGCCATTCCATCCTCGGAGCCCGTACGGGGTGGCCAAGGTCTACGCGTACTGGGCCTGCGTGAACTACCGAGAAGCCCACGGCCTGTTCGTCTCCAACGGCATCTTGTTCAATCACGAAAGCGAGAGACGCGGTCTCGAGTTTCTGACGCGGAAGGTGAGCAACGGCGTGGCGAGGATTCACCACGGCCTCGCGAAGACAATCACCCTCGGAAACCTCGATGCGAAGCGGGACTGGGGCTATGCCCCCGAATTCGTGGACCTGATGTGGCGGATTCTCCAGCACAAGGAGTCGGATGACTTCGTGGGAGCGACGGGCGAGGCGCATTCCGTTCGCGAGTTTGTGGAAGAGGCGTTCCACGTCGCCGGCATTTCGGACTGGGAGGCCCACGTGAAGATCGACGAGAAGAACTTCCGTCCCTCGGAGATCTACAACCTCCGTGGCGACCCAGGCAAGGCGAAGCGCGTCCTCGGTTGGCAGGCGAAGACCACGTTCAAGGAACTCGCCAAAATCATGGTTGAAGCGGACATTGAGAACCTGGAAGGATCTCGCAAGCCGAAGTGATGGGCTACGGCCTCGGGGGAACGGGGAAGCACGCGGTGCAATGGGGGTCGATGTCCCCCAGGCTCTTGTGGTACTCGCAGAAACGAGCCGTTAGCATCAGGCCCGAACAAAAACCGTTCACACTCGCGATCTGGTCGGAGAGAGTCATGCCGCTGGCAATCTGCTCGGCGAGCCCATGCACATAGGACTTAATCTCCGGGAAGAGCCGGAGCATCTCCTGGTCCACACCGCGGCTCTGCGTATTGTAGTGACTCACCGCCGCCTGCGTGATTCCCATCGCCCGGGCGACGTCGACCTGTTTCATCTTGTGCGATCGAAGGAGTTCGCGGGCCAACCTCGCTCGGATTGTGGGGAGAAGCTTCGCCACCACGAGCTCTTGGGGTTGAAGCATCCACGGGACCTGGCCCTCGGGGCCAAAATGAATACAGTATAACACGGTATTCAACCTGACGGTCCATCCGGACAAACCTTAAGACACGATGTGCCGGACGGCAGCGGACGCCACGTCGGACCCATAGTGCGCCCACCCGACGACTCATCTAGCGATACGTCCATCAGCCCGCAAACGCCCGCGGCAACAAACTCAGCCCGACACGAAGGCTCGGGCCATCGTCAGCATGTTTCGCGGACGATCGCGCCACCGGCGGCCAAAGTAGGGCAGCCACTTCGGACCGTACGAAATGTACTCTGCCACCCGATGGCCTTTCGAGACGAGTTCCGTGTGGAGCGGGTCCCGGACACCCTGAAGCAGGTTGAAGTCGAATCGCGCGGGCCGCTCCTTCGCGAGTTCGAGGGCCCGCTGAATCATTCGTGGGTCGTGGCTCGCCACCGCAAAATCCCGGGCCCGCGCAAAGAGGATCTCGAGGTTCGAAAGATACGCGCGATCGATGTCCGTTCGTGATTCGTAGGCGATGTCGGACGGTTCCTTGTATGCGCCCTTGACGAGGCGAATCCGGACGCCGACCTGCGCCAACCGCTCGACATCTTTCAGGGTTCGTTTCAAGTTCGCCTGGAGGCAGATTCCTACCTTGGCATGTCGCTCCAAGAGCCGTTCGCAAATCCAAATCGTGTCGTCCGTCGTGTCGGCGGTCTCCATGTCGAGCCACAGGACGCGGTCCTGGGCCCTCGCCACATCGAGCACGGGGAAGATTTGCGACAGGGCATAGGCCCTGTCGATGAGGAGGCCAAACTGCGTGGGCTTGAGGCTCACCGTCCCTCGGATTCCGCTCGATTGCATCGCGTCCAAGAGCCGCAGATACTCCCGCGTCGTCGCCTCGACTTGCGCTCGATCCAGGAGGCGTTCCCCCAGATGGTTCACGATGGCCTCCATGCCCCGGTCGTTTGCTTGCTTCGCGGCGCGGAGGGCCTCGTCCAGGGTCTCGCCCGCGACCCACTGATGGGATCGGCCGATGAACGACTCACCCGCCCGCTTCGCGAACGCGAGCAGCTCCGACCAAGTCCGAGGACGGTCGAAAGCCGTCGGAAGGTGCGTTGGTCGCATGAGTCCCGGTCCACCCCAAGCGTTTGTACCAACCGCCGCCGTCTGGCTGTTGGTCCGCGGCCGAGGTCCGGGCGCCATGCTCCTGCGATCCCTGCGCCCTATGCGGCGAGGAGGTCGGACCGAATCTCGGGGTCCTTCTCCCACGGGGCCCTCAAAGCGGTCGCGAGGGCGGGAGGCTCCATCTCCAGGAGTGCCCGGAGCAGCCGGGCCTTCCGGTACCCGTCGGAGGGATCGCCGATGCCTCGGAACGCGGGAACGCTGGTAAGGAAGAACTTGGGCGGCATCTCGAGGCCATACAGGCGGGCGTACGTTCGCTCGATCACCGGATGGTACGGCGCGTGGGAGCCGACGACCCACCCACCGAGACCGAGTCGGAACAGCGCGACCTCATACGCGACAATGTCAGGCATGATCCAATTCCACGCGTCCTCGCCTTCCAGGTCGTGTCGCTGCTGGCAGAACCGGCAGGTGAAGATCAGGTGGGTGCCGGGCCGCCATTCGACCCGAGTCCGGCGGAAGCACGCCGGGCAATGGACCCAGAAGGCGGAGGCTTGCGAATCCCTCTGGTAAGGTTCCACCCCCTGTGCGACCTGCTCCTTGGTCACGTCCGCCTTTGTCGCGGTCACGTCGGCGGCGCGCTCCGCCAGCGTGGTCAGCTCCGGGCGAAGCAGGTCCGTCAGCTCCCTCATCGGGAGGAATACGATCCGGCTCGCCTCGTCGCCGAGCATCCGCTGGAACAAGTCGTGCTGGACCCGGATCAGCCAGTCCCCGAAGCTCTCCACCGCCGACGCGGCGAGCTTCATCATCTGGAACAAGTCGTCGAGCCGCACGGTAATGGTTTCCTTGGCCTTCGGCAGGACCTTCTGTCCCTCCTTCTTTTCGTGGGCGAGGTTGTTCTCCACGAATGCCTCGATTTGATCCCGGAGGGCGTCCAGCCCGGAATCAGTAGGTGGAGGAAGCCAGCGGAAGGGGGTGTTCGCGTGAGCCTTCCCGACCTGCACCTTCGGGGGATGCTTCACGTCGTCCGGCGACCCGCCCTTCAGCGGGGCCCCAAACCGGAGGTTCTCGGGCCGCATGGCGGGGGAATAGTGGTTCCCGATCAGGTAGAGGGTGAGCGCGTTCGAGTCGCGCATCGCGATGTCGTGGGCCTTCAGGACGAGCCGGACGATGCCCAAGTGGGGGAGCTGGCCGTCGTGGGCCATTTCGATCAAGAGCGTATTGGGATCCGCGACCGCGTCGAGCATCCTCCGGGTGGGTCCGTCGGCGGGAAGACCCAGGCGACCCTTGTAGAACTCTTCCGTGAAGCGCGCAAGATCGCGTCGGCGGTCTTCGAAAGGGAACTTCTTCTGGGCGAGCCGGTGGTAGCCGCGGCACATCGTTGCGGCGTCCCGTTCAATGACGAAGGGGTCTTGTCGGCCCCCCGTGGTAGGCGGACGGAGCGGACTCGGAATCGTCGCGATACTTCCCGATACGGCTTCCAGGCAACCCAAGTAGTTCCTTAAATTTAGCCGTTGGAATAGGATTGAACCGGCCGGACTATCGGTTATTCGATATGCGGCAGAGTGAAGGATTCCGCTTCTCAGCCCCTAGCGGGTCGGGACCCTAGGTCATGCAACAGCGGGGGCTCTCCCAGAAGTCCAGGCCGAGACGGACCAGCGTGGGATCCGTCGACGTGATGGCATAGGCATCCCCATCCGTCGTCCGGGACACCGTGAAAACCTGTTGCCCGTCCACGACGAGGAGGACGCAGGAACACACGATCGAACGGACTTCCGCGACCTTCGCGAGTTCTCGGGGAATCCCAATCTCCGGAACGGCGATCCGGAGGCGAATCCGTCGACGCACGATTCGCATGAGTTCGTCCTCGAGCTGCCGGAACAGGGGCTCATCGGATGTCAGGAGGACGATGTCCTTCCGGGCGGAAGCAATCAGAGCCTTGGCCCTCGTCACGACATTCGTGAAGCCTTTCACGATGTACGCGATCTCGGCCACGGGGGCGACGGTGCCTGCGCGGAGCGGCTCCAACAGAGAGGCCACGCGGACGGTCGCGGCTTTTCGACGCTCATAGTCTGCCTGGATCAGATGGGACAACCGGAGCTCAACCTCACCCGCGGGGACCACCCGATAGATCTTCGGCTTCCCCGGTTGAACTTCGACCAAGCCCTTCTCGACGAGTTCCCCGAGGGCGTAGTAGATCTTCGAGTCCGGAATCCCGGTCTTGCCGACGAGGTCCCCCGCCGTTGCCTGCGGCAACCGAACGAGGGCACAAAACGCGGTGGTGGCGTTACCACTCAAGCCCAACTCCCTCAGGGTCGCTCCGATTCGATCGAGGGAGGGGGCGAACGACTCCTGCAGCAGGGCATTCGCGCGGACCTTCGCTCCCGACAACTGGGAGAGGGAGGAAGGCAGCCTATTTGAACTTGTCTCCTACTTCATGGAAGTAGATAACATGGATCCGTCCCAAGCGTCGGACCGACCGCGGGAGCAGACGCCGCCGACCTCAGCGGACCGCGGTGCCTGCAACGCGTGTTGCGCGTCCTCCTGCTGCGCCTGTTGCTGCTGCGGTTAGAGGACCAACTTCCTTCCTAGGAGGCGCCCGCGGAGCGCCTCCCCTCTTTCTCAGTCTCGTTTCGGCCGAGAAGCTCAAGTGGAGCGGCAACCCTGCGTGGCCGGCATATGGCGACGAATCCCCCTCGGACCGCCTGCTACTTCGACGGCGCATGTCCGCGGAACCAATTCGGGACGAAGGGTCCGATGAAGGCGGCGTACGTCGTGGATGGCGTCGGAACGGTCCGCGACGTGGACGACCTTGAGACGTCCACCGGACGAATTCGAAGCAACAACGTCGCAGAGTACCAGGCGTTGATCCTCCTGCTCGACCACCTGCGCAAGAGGGACCAGGCGCTCGCCGCCCGCGGGCGATATCGGATACACGGCGACTCTCAACTCGTCGTCCGCCAGATGGTTGGCGAGTATCGGGTGACGCAACTGCACCTGCAGATGCTTCATGCAAAGGCGACGGATCTCGCCGCCGTCCTCGACGTCGAATTCCGATGGATCCCCCGGGGCGAGAACCCGGCGGGACGCCTGCTCGAAACGAAAAATCGGCGCGACAAGAAAGCCACCAGGGAGAATTGAACTCCCGACCTGCCGCTTACAAGGCGGCTGCTCTACCGACTGAGCTATGGTGGCGTGGCGAGTCCATGGACCGTTGTACTAAAATGGTTTCCTCGCTTTGGACACCGGGAGTCAACACGAAAAGTCTCATTTTCGGAAATCAAGGAAAAGGCTTTATTCGAGCCACCCGGCCTCGGCAGCCCGCGTGAGCGGTCTCCCGTGTCCAAACTGCGGTAGCGAGTTGGCGCTCCTCGCGCAATACCAACGGCACTATTGCTATGCTTGCGGGAAATACGCGCCGGAAGGCTTCGGAGACCGAGGCGCGAAACGATGCCCGACCTGCACAGGCATCCTGTCCTACGTCGTCCAGTATGATCGGTACTATTGCTACCGTTGCAACGCCTACCCACCCGAGGGCGCGTTCATGGAGTCGCCGACTCCGACCGGTTCACAGACGGCCGCGGAACCGGCGACCAGTTCGACGGCCCTGGTCGTCCTCGAACCCGCGAGCTCACAGGAGCCGGCCGCCAGCATGGCCTCGGTCGAATCGCCGCATTCCGGCGGGCAAGCCGTAGAAGAGGAGATCCGACCGGAGGGGACCGGACCGCAGAAATCGAAACGCCCGCTGGACCGGGAGGAAATCACGACGGCAAAGAAGCCGCTCCTGATGGCATTGTGCAGAGACTACGATCTCGACGCCGATGGCACTCGGGAGGAACTCCGCCAGCGATTACTGAGCTACCTCGATCAGCTCGAAGGACCGAGTTCGTCAGAGGCTCCGGTCGAGACATCTGCGACGGAGGAGCAACCGTTTTCGGAAGAGACCGAGTCGCAGACGGTCGCGTCTGCCTCTTCGGAGGAAGAGGGGGTCCGTGAGGGGCCAGTCGAACGGGCTGAGCCAGAGGTCGTCGAATTACCGGAGGAAGGACACCCGTCAGGCCCGTCAACTTCGACGAGCACCTCCACGGTCGAAACACACCCCATGGAGCCGATGCGCGAGACGTTCGACCAACCCGCGATCCCCGCAACTCCTTCCCGCGAGCCGACCCCAATCGAAGTCCCGGTCCACCCCACGGCGAGGGTGGAGCATCCATGTCCGACATGCAGTCGGGCCCTCACATTCATCCAACGATATGACCGCTGGTACTGCTATTCGTGTCGCGCCTACGCGCCGCGCACGAAAGCGAAATTCGCGTGTCCGAACTGCGGCGCATCCCTCCGATGGATCATGCAGTATAGCCGGTGGTGGTGCGACGCCTGTCGTCGATACGCCCCGGCGGACCTGCCGAAGCCCGAGCAAGCCGCGGTCCAGACGGCTCCGGCCCAAGCTGTCACCCCACGAACGTTCGCGGGGACGGCGGCCGTGCATCGCCACCAAAGCCCCGGAAGCGGGATCGGCCTGGTCACCTTCGGATTGCTCTTGTTCGTTATGTACGAGGTCCTCGTCGATCTGCCGATCGTCCTGTCCGTGAATACGGGACTCGATGTCGCGCCGGACGTCGCCTTCGGCCTCCGCTTCTTCGCGTTCCTTTTCGTCGCGATTGGCGCGATTCTGGGCTTGACAGCGATTCGGGACCGGCGCTGAGCCCCCAAAGGTTCTTCCCTCTCCGGGCGTTCGACGCGCCCTTCCATGCGTCTCCAGCAAGTCGTGAAGGAGGAGCGAAGGCCGCGGGATTTCGATCCGCGCGCCTACATTTCCACGTGGACGGAGAAGGACCTCCTCCATGGAAAGGTCGTGGACGCGTGGGTCATCATCTTCCGCACAAGGGGTTGCTATTGGGCCCGTGCGAGCGGCTGCTCGATGTGCGGCTACGTGAACGACGTGGCCCAGGAGGTCGCGCCGTCCGACCTCCTCCACCAGCTCGACACCGTGCTGGCGAGGCATGAGTCCCAGCCGATGGTCAAGGTCTACACGTCCGGGAATTTTTTCGATGACCACGAGGTCGTCCCGGAGGTCCGGAACCGGATCCTCTCGGAACTCGGGGATCGATGCGACAAGGTGATCGTCGAGACCCTGTCCCACCTGCTCCGCCGCAATCACCTGGAGCAGGCCCTGGAACATGTCGACGAGCTCGAGATCGCCTTGGGCCTGGAGTCCACGGACGAGCGGGTCCTGCGATACGCCGTGAACAAGGTGTGGGGACTCAAGGAACACGCCCAGGCGGCGGGCCTCGCGCGAGAGGCGGGAGCCACCGTCAAGACGTATCTCCTCCTGAAGCCGCCGTTCCTGACCGAACGGGAGTCCATAGAGGATGCGATCCGGTCCAGCCACGATGCGGACCCCCACAGTGACACAATCTCCATCAACCCGGTGAACGTGCAGAGCCGCACGATCGTCGACCGACTGTTCCGTCGCGGCGAGTATCGGCCTCCTTGGCTCTGGTCGGTCGTCGAGGTTCTTGAGCGCACTCGAGACTTGCGGGCCCACGTGAAGTCCCATCCCACGGCCGCCGGCATGGCCCGCGGGGCACACAACTGCGGGAAGTGCGACCGCCGGATCGCGAACGCGATCGAGGAATTTTCGCTGGGTCTGCGGCGGGACTTCGACGACCTCTCGTGCGATTGCAAAGGAGTCTGGCGTGCGTATGTCGCGGCCCAAGAGTTCATGCTGAGCCCGGCAGACCCGTTCGCGACCCTCGAGACGTAACGTTCATAGGAGCCACGAAGTTCGGGACATCCGATTGCGATGCGCGAATACGAACTGAAGCGAGGAGTCGCGAAGGCGCTCGAAGGAGGCGGACTGCGCGCGATCGCCCATCAGACGTTCGCGGATGTCGGCGAGGAAGGAAACCGAATTACCGTGTCTTTTGGGGCGATTGAGAAGATGACCGCCTGGACGGACGGTAAGAAGCTCTTCGTCGACACGGTCATGAAGGCAGGCGTCCCGGATCACGTCGCCACGGAGACGATCAAGGCCTACAACTCGTTCCTCGAGCAGGCCACGGGGTACACGGCGAAAGAACGGAGCAAGAAGGCGCAGGAAGCCGCCAAAAAAGGCGCCCACTGAGGCGCGAGGTTCGCGCTCCTAGGGAGATCGAGGCGGACCTGGCGCGATGGATCTAGCCGGCGAGGGCTGCGTTGGACCCGCTCGGTTGGCGGGGCTCTCGCTCAAGCTCGGAGGCCGGAACGCAGGCCGAAGTGCGCCACGGGGGTCTAGCCGAACAGCGCACCCAGACCTGCGGCCGCCTCTTCCTCCGAGACTTTCTCTTCTTCCTTCTTCTCCTCTTTCTTTTTCTCTTCCTTCTTCTCGGGGGCGGGCGCGGCTGCCGGGGCGGGGGCGGGCACGGCGACGGCGGCCTTCAGGGCCTCGTCGATGTTCACGCCTTCCAGGGCGGCGGTCAGGGCCTTCACGCGGGTCTCGTCGACCTTCACGCCGGCGGCGGTGAGGACCTTTTTCAGGTTCTCCTCATTCACCGGCTTCCCGGCCGCGTGTAGGACCAGCGCTCCATACACATATTCCATCCGTTGTCACCTCCTTTTCACTCCGTCGATCCGCTTGGTGAACCACGACTCTCGTCGGCCGCTCCGGGCACGCGCGCGGCAAGGACGAGCATGTGCGATTGGGCCTTCGCCAGGAGAAACTTGATCGATTCCTTCGTCGGGAACTCAGATTCTACCGCGAGGTTCAAGGCGTTGCTGTGAGCCCTCGCGAGGAGCGGGCCGATCGTCACCTTCGTGGGATATGCGGCGGCGAGTGCGAGGGCGAGTGCCTCCCGTCCCACCTGGGCGATTTGGCCCCGAATCATCGCCTCGTCAATCGCGAGCGTCTCGCGGCGGAAGACGGTGCCCGCTTCGTAGGCGCCCCGGAGGTCGAGGCCGACGACGAGCGGGTAGATCTCCAAGCGCGCGAGCTGTTGCGCGACCTCCCGCGGGATTCGTTGCCCTGTCTTCACGAGGAGCTTGTCCTGCTTAATCACGACCTTGCCGCGTTCGATCGCGGCAGGGACGCCCGCCTTCTGCAACTCGCCGACGACCGGGCCGGGCTTGAAAGGCGTTTCTCCCGCGCGGACCCAAAGGTCCTCCGGTGCGATCTCCCCACCCCGCGCGGGGGCGCGGGTCTTGGTCGACTCGAGTTCCCGGTACAGACGGAAGGGGTTGAGGTCCGCCGTGACGACCGCCGTCTGCCCCTCGATCGTCTCCCCGAGCTTGACAAGGTCCGGCTTCTTCGCGCTTGCCTTCTCCAACGCAAGGCGGAGGAGATTGTTTTTCACGACCATGATCGTCGCCCGGCCTCTCAGCTTCTTCCGGATCGCCTGAAATTGCGGGGCCGGAATTCCATGGACGTTGACGATCCCGATGACCCGCGCTTGGGCGCACCGGGATGCGAGGTCCTCCACCAGCCGGTTCTTTTGCGGGGCAACATGGGCCATGGACGATTCACCTCAGAGGTACCGCACGGCCGGCCCCATCGTCGTCTTGACGTAGGCCGATTGGATGTTGAAACGGCCCCGCTCGAGTTTTCCGATCACCCGGCGCATGAGAGCGTCCAGATTCTCGGCCAAGTCCTCCGGGGGCATATCGCGCGTCCCGATCGCGGCGTGGAACGTCCGCTTATCGCGGCTCCTCACCCGGACCGTGTTCCGCATCGAGTTGATCAGGTTCGTCAGGTCCGCAGTCGGTGGCACGGGTCGGGGCATGCGTCCCCGTGGCCCGAGGACGACGCCAAGTCGCTTCCCAATCACGGGCATCAGCGGAGCCTCGGCGATGAAGAAGTCGTAGGCCGTTGCGAGCGCGCGCGCCTTCCGCTTGTTCGAGGCGTATTCCTCGATTTCCTGCGGTTGGATGACGATGTCCGCGATGTTCCGCGATTTGAGCGCCAACTCTCCGGAGGCGAACACCGCAATCCGGATCGGCTTGCCCCGCCCCTTCGGGAGGACGATGTCTTCCTCGACGCGGTTCTTCGGCACGGAGAGATCCACGTCGCGAAGATTCACGGCGACTTCGATGGACTCGCTGAACTTCCGGGGCTTCGCGGCCTCGAGGAGTTTCTTGATCGTGTCCACCGAATGCTTTTCCGCCAGGGAAGATCGCCTCCTGCAGTGCGAGCGGCCAACCGTGCCTCCTGCGAGAGAAGGGCGACGAAAGAGGGTGAGCCTAATAAGGTTTCTGGGACGCACCCCCTCGTTTTTTGTCTCGCGGCGCGTCGTCTTGCGAGGAGTTCGGGAGGATTTCCCGACTCGCGCTCTGCGGGGATGGGACGTCCTTCCTCGTTATCATCCCGCCGATGATAACGCACGCAATGCTTTTGTAAGAGGCCCTCCGTCGCGGTGGCGATGAAAGAGGAGGAGGTCTTGCGGGCCCTCGAGACTCTGGGCCTGACGGGCAAGGAGGCCCGCGCCTACCTCGGCCTCCTCGAGAGGGGGATCTCGACCGCGCAACAGGTGAGCCAACTCCTCGGTGTCCAGTATCCGGCCGTCTATCGCATCCTGCAGTCGTTGGAGTCGAAGGGCTGGATTGAAGTGTCTCAGGACCGTCCGAACCGATACCGAGCCCGGGCGCCGCGGATCATGGCGGAGGAGGCGCGCCAGTCTCGGGAAGAGAGCCTCGTCGCCTCCGCCGAAACGGTGGCAGAACTCAAGGAAGCGACTCCCTCGAAGGAGCGGTCGACGGATTCGGATCTGTGGATGTATAAGGGGGCCGAAGCCATCGGTCGGAAATTGCGAGAGATCGTGCTCGCGAGCAACCGGCAAATTCTGTGCGCGAGTCCCTTTCCGGTCGCTCCGGAAATCCTGCGGCTGTTGTTCGACATCCTCGGGCGGTCCCGGCGGACCGTGCGCGCGGTGTTGAACGAGGCGAACCGTGCGGACTTGGCAGAGATTGGAGGCCTCCTCGGCCGAAACGTCCGGGTCCGCTTCCAGTTCCCGGCCCGGCACCTCCCTAAGACGCGCCTCGCGCACACGTTTGTATTCCCGAGCGACGAGGAGGTTTTCATCCTCAACTCGTTCTACCGGAACGGCACGTTCGTCGCGGACAAGCTCCACGGTCTCTGGGTCGGCGACATGGACTTCGTCCGGATGCAACTGGAGGCCATGTTGCTGGACTTGTCCCAACCGCGAGAAACGCGGGCCCTTCCCCGACCCGCCTAAGGGCCGTCCACACCGCGACGAACGCGATCTCACCCGGGCTTTTCAAAAGGTTCGGGCACTCCAAACCGCGGTGGGCATCGCCGGAGGGCTCAGCCGGTCAGCTGCTTGTCGAACTTGCCCGCTTGAATCTCCTTCGAGAACTCCTTCGCCGGCTTCCCCTCGACCGTGACGCCCATGGAGACGCAGGTGCCGACGACTTCGAGCGCCCGGGCCTTCAAGGTCTTCGCAAGCGTCGCGTCGGCCTTCATGTTCGCGACCCGAATCGCCTGCGCAAGGGTCAGGTTGCCGACCCGTGTCTTCCCGGCGTCCCCCGAGCCCTTCTCAATCCTCAGCTCCTTCAGGATCAGGGCAGAGGTCGGAGGGGTGCCGACCTCGATCGTGAAGGCCTTCGTCTTCGGATCGACGATCAGGATGACGGGGACTTTCATGCCCTCAAACGATTTCGTCTTCTCGTTGATCGCCTTCAGGATTTCGACGATACAACGACGCCCGGAAGCGTCATACGGCCATCCCGACCCCGTGTCGAAGGATCCTCAGGGGTGCGCTTGCCTACTTGTCCTCTTCTTTCTGGAGGACCCGCACGCTGTCGCCGCGCACGGTCACGGGGATCCTCACCATGGCCTCGAACAGTTCGACCGTGATCTCCTCTTTCGTCTCGTCGATCTTCATGACGCGGGCCTTCTCTCCTTTGAACGGTCCGGCGACGAGCTCCACGATGTCGCCTTCCATGATTCCGCTGACGATGGGCTTCGGCGTGAGATAGGCCTCGATCTCCGAGAACGAGATGCCCGTGGACTCGCCCTCTCCCTTGACCACGCCTCGCGCCCGTCGCAGGCCTCGGACAATCTCCTCGAGTCGATCGGGGTTCATGCTCTCGACGTACACGTAGCCGCGGAAGTTCGCCGGGACCAGGATCGAGAAGACTCCGACGTCTTTCGCCTTGGCCCGGGCATAGATCGCGTCGGCGACGGCCCGTTCGTGACCGATCGAGCTCTTCACCGCGAGGACCGCCTGACGGGCGCTGAAACTCAGGGTCTTCGTGTCGAAGGCTCCCGGATCGCCTTTTGAAATCGCGTTCACGACGACGTTCAGCCGGTCCCCGTATCGGGCGCCCTTCGGACAGGTGACGGTCAAGGTGATCTCCCGTTGACCATCCGCGATGAGGGCGAACTCCTTCTCCGTCACCTTCGTGAACGTGACGTCCCAGACCTTGTCCTCGACGCCAAAGAGCTTGACGATCCACTCCGGCGGTTCCGGCAGGTCGGAGTCGTAGACCGGATCGATCTTGAGCCGGATCGTGTCGTCTTCCGTCCCGGTGTTCGTCACGACGACCGGATACTCCTTCGTCTGCCCGGCCGTGAGCGAGACTTTTTGCTCCGTCAGATCGAGTTTGACCCCGGAGTGGCCGGTCACCGGGGGCTCCGATTTGGATTCCGTCTTCGGCTCCCGTTTCGGCAGGTCATCGATGAGGCCCAGGGAATCAACCCCCGACGGTCTGGAAGATCCCGCGAAAGAGCCCCGGCCCGTACCGCATGATCAGGTAGATGATGAAGCCGAGGGCGCCGATTGCGGCAATCCCCACGCCGGTGATCATGACAACCTTCGAGTATTCGTCGCTCGTCGGCTTGCGCGCCATCTTGAGGACCCGGCCATACTTGCCTTTGCCCAGGCGCTTCATCCTCTCTTCGATCCGACGCTGGACGTCCCAACTCTTGTCCACGATGTCCGCCATCGGCCTCACCGAACGATGTCCACGGTACCGGCGCCGCGGGGGCGCAGGTGCTCTCCGGGTCCCAGGATCTGCTTCGAACGCACGCCCGTCAGGATGAGCATGACGCGGAGCTTGTGTTCGAGGCTCGGATCGACCGCCGCACCCCAGATGATCCGGGCGTTCGCGGCGATTCGGCTCTGGACGATCTCCGCTACACGTTCCGCCTCGGACACGCTCATGTCGTTGCCGCCGGTCACGTTCACCAAGGCGCCCGTCGCGCCGCTGATGTCCA
>VBMR01000009.1 GCA_005878325.1 Methanobacteriota archaeon
CGTCCACATGCTCGACTGGCCCGCGGTTCAGGAAGAGCGGCGGCGACCCGAGTTGGAGCGGTCGATGGCGATCGTGCAGGAGCTCGTCGAGGTCGTCTCGAAGGAACGACAGAAGGGCGGGCGCAAGCTCCGATGGCCCCTCAAGCTGGTCGCGATCAAAGGTCCCACTCCGGAAGCCGCGGCGGCGCTCGAGTCCCTCAAGGAGACCTTCCTGGAGCAGTCGAACGCGAAGGATCTCGCCGTCCTCAAATCCTCCGAGGAATTCCCGGGCATGGCCCTCGTCCTGAAGCCCGACGCCGCGGCGATCGGGAAGGCGTATCGGGTCCTCCAACCGAAGATCGTCAAGCTCCTGGAAGCGCGGTCTCCCGGGGAAATTGCGAAGGCCTTGGAGAAGGGGCCGCTGACCCTGGGCGTGGACGGGCAGGTCGTGACGATCCAGTCGTCCATGATTCGATTCGACAAGGCCATGCCGTCCGACGTCGTCCGGGTCGAGACCCGGCACGGCGAATTGTACCTCGACCTTCGCGTCACGCCCGAGCTGCAGTCGGAGGCCTATGCTCGCGAGATCATCCGGAGGGTCCAGCAGATGCGGAAGGATCTCGACCTCGAGGTCGACGACTTCATCGTGACGTTCGTGAAGACGGACCGGTCCTTCGCCACGATGCTGGAAGGTCGTCGGGATCTCATCGCGCGGGAGACCCGTTCCCGGCCTCTCACCTTCACCGACAAGCCGTTTCAATCTGAGTACGTCGTTGAATGGAACGACGTGGACGGGCACAGCGCAACGATTGGGGTGACGCCGCTCCACATGTCGGAAGCCCTGCGGGATTTCACACAGGTCCCGAACATCACGGTCCCAAAGGCCCTCGTCCTCTTCGATGCGGGATACAAGAGCCTCGCCGCCCTACGCGCCGCGACGAAGCAGGAACTCTCGAAGATCGAGGGGCTCGAGGTCGCCGACGTCGTCCGCATCCTGGATGCGCTCGCCGCGAAGAAGGAGGCGGCGGTCTCCTGTCCGACCTGCGGGGCCTCCGTGTCCCGGAACGCCCGTCGCTGCCCCCGGTGTGGCGAGCCCGTCAGCCCAGCGACGCCCTGCCCGCGATGCAAGGCCTCCATTCCACCGGGTTCGGAGCACTGCCCCGTCTGCGGCTTCGTCGTGGCGACGGCTGCCACAGGGTCGCCCTCCCGAGTCGGGTGTGTGAGCTGCGGCGAACTGATCCCTGTCGGCTCGATGGAGTGTCCCTCCTGTGGAGCGCCGCAAGTCGTCCCGGAGCCGGCCGCGGCTCGAGAATCTGGGGAGGCCCCACCCGCTCTCCTCAAAGACTCTTCGACCTACTTGGTCAAGGAGACGACGCCCCAAGAGGCGTACAGCCTGTTTCAGATTGCCCAGAGGGCCGGGAAGCCCGGGATGGTGATCACTCGGACGTTCCCGCAGAAAATTCGGGAGCAGTTCGGGGTCGCGGACCTCCCGATCCTCTGGCTGAGCAACGTCGGGAAGGAGGACACGGTCCGACCAAAGGACCTCGAGAAGCTGTCCCTCGCGGTGGAACAGTTCCTCGCCCGGTCGAAGGGCGTCATCCTCCTCGACGCGATCGAGTACTTGGTCACGAATAACAACTTCATCACCGTCCTCCGGCTCCTCCAATCGATCCGCGACCAGGTGGCGATCAACAATGCCGTCCTCCTGCTGTCCGTGAACCCGTCCGCCCTGGACCCGCACCAATTGACGCTCCTGGAGCGAGAAGTGGACCAGGTGATTATCGGGGCCTCGGGCGCCGAGTCGAACGGGTCCGAGTAGGCGATTTCGAATTTGAGGTGGAGAGGGCCGCCGCGACGACGTCCCGAAGTCGCGGCACCGTGTCGTACCGGTCGAGGTCGGTCGGCCGAATCCAGCGGTGCTCGACGTTTTCCCAGTCGAGCCGCACCCGTCGGCCGGGAACGTCGAACAGGAACGGATGGACGACGTACATCGTTGCGTCGTCGCGCGCGAGGACGGGCGAGGACGCGGCTCGAAAGATCGCCCCGCGGATGCCGGTCTCCTCGCGAATCTCGCGGACTGCGCGGGTCTTCGGGACTTCGCGGCCCTCGAGGTATCCCGACACGGCGGACCAACGTCCCCGAAAACTCCCGACCTTTTCGCTCCTTCGGACGATCAGGATTCGGCCTTGGTTTCGAAGGAGGGCCGTGACGACATGCACCGCCCGGACGTCCGGGAGCTCGAGGGTTCCTCGGGTTCCGTCGACGATGAGCCGGTCTCCGGTTCGCAACCCTCCCACGTCGAAGCGATCCACTAAGGGGATTCCCGCGAGGGTGGCCCCTACCGCGATGATGCCTTCCGCCGCGGAGTTGACGATCGCCGCGGGTCCGACCCCACGCTTCGCGAGCCCGTAGATCACGTAGGAGCCGACCGTGCTTCCCTTTCCCTGCGGGAACGCGAAAATTCGACCGGACAATCGCTCGCCCGCCCCCGCCTGCGGGTCCAAGATCTCATGACCTTCTGCTTGCACAGCGTGGGGAGGTAGTGGGCGCCCTTCCCTGAAGGCGTCGCGACCGTCCCGAATCGGTGTTCCAAGAGGGTCACCTCGAGGCACGTATCCGCGAGGACGCGTCCTCCGACTCGCTCGATCGTGGCGACCGCCTCCGGATTCGCCTCCCGGACCGCCCGACTCGTGAAGACCCACACCGGGATCCGGGGCGGGGATCGCTCCACCCGACGCGCGATGTCACGGAGTTCCTCCGCGGACAACTGCGGCGAGCCGAGGGCGATCAGGTCCGCGTCTGTGCCATCCGTATGCTGCCAGCGAGCCTCATCGAGATCTTTCCGGGTGATCGAGATGGAGGGAAGGCCTCGGCGGCTGGCTCGACGGGCCTCGGGGGTGACGCCCTCCAGAAGGAACATGCCGCAGGAACCGGAGGAGGCGAGGGCCGCGCCGAGCCACTTCAGGTCGCTCTCCGATCCCCGGAAGCCGCGAAAGAACGGGAGACCGTCTCCGACGCGTTCCCCTGCGACGAGTCCGATGAGCGAGAAGTCGAGGTCCCGCGGACGCACCGGGGCGTTGACGACGACGGTCGGCCGCCGCCCTTCGTCCAGGTGGAGGCCGTACTCCGGCGTCGCGCCGACGATCGCGGCCGCCAGCGCGGACGGTCCGCTCTCTCGGTTCGTGCGGGCCCCGAGGACGGAGTTCGCGAAGCAGACCGCGTTCGACTCCGCCCAGGCGATGTGCTCTCCGAGTGCAGGCCGGGTGCCCAGGTGGTACGGGGTGCACGAGTACGTCGGACGGACCCCCATCCTCTCATAGGCGGCCGCGATCCGTTCCTGTTTTGCCGCGAACTCGGGAGGGATGCCCAGGTCCTGCCATTGTTGCAGGTCCGTGCCCAGGGGGTTCACGGTCGTCGGGATCACGACGCGGGCGTCCCGTGCGGCATCCTCCAGGAACTCGAGCCCTGGATCTCCGATCATCTTGTACGACGCGCCGGAGACGTGCGCGCCGGTGACGGGAATCAGGCGGTCGGCATCGGAGAGTTTCGCGAGAGCAAGGAGGATCCGCATCGCCTGACGTTGAGCATCCGAACCTCCCTCCAGGAGATGGCGCTGGGACTTGGTGAGGCGCATTCAGACGGCCCCCGGGAGAAGGGCGCGCGCGGCCCGTCGGGCCTGTTCCGGCTTCGCCGGGTACGCGATCATCTTCAGGCGCACGTCGATTGCATCCGCATCCTTCGCCAGTTCCAACCTTCCTTCGAAGGCGGACTGCTTGTCGATCCGGAAATGAAGGATGCCTTCGTCGTCCACTCGCGCGTCGACGTCGTCGCGGATTCGGTCCGGGAGGCCCGCGGCAACCCAGCTTTCCCAGATGAGTCGGATGGACTCGCGGTCTTCCATCCGCCGCGAGAGACGCACGAGCGGATTCCCGAATTGCCCCTCGAAGGGCTCGCGGAGGGTCGTGCCCTGCGGACACGCGAATGCGAGGGCCGCCTCGACTCGCGCCTCGTCTTCCGTCGCGTGGCAGTAGGTGCGCGCCTCGATCCATCGGATCGGGAGGCTAGCCATGGAGCCGCTCCAGGGCGGCCTTCGCTTGGCGTCGGAATTCTTCGAGGGTCCCCTCGTTGACCAGCATGATATCTGCCATCGCGATCGCGTCGCCGAGGCCCCAGCCCAGTTCCCGCACGTCCCGGGCGTGGAAGGCCTCCGGGCTCGCCGCATCGTCCCTCCGCTGACGCCGGAGCATGCGGTCGTATCGGGTCTTCGGAGACGCGTGCACCGCGACGACGACCAAGTCGTCGCCGAAGGCTTTCCGAAACACCTCCAACTCTGCGCGCCCCCGCAGGCCGTCGACGAACACGCGGTCGCCGCGGATTCGCGGCAGGGTTCTTTCCGCCCACACGCCGAGTCCATGGGTCTGTCGCTCCGCGTTGGCCATGCCACCGACCGCGGCATCGGTGATGGGCAGACCGCGGCGGTTCGCCTCCTCGCGGACGACGTCCCCCATCCGGATGATCGAGAATCCCAGACTCTGGGCGACCGCGAGCGCCTCCTCTTTGCCGCATCCGGGCATCCCGGTCAGGCAGACGACCCGCACGGAGGCGACTCATTCGGCAGGGTCACTTAAGTGTTTCTTGAGGAAACGCCTGCTTCACACCCTAACGAACCGTCACTCCACCTGCGACGATCCCGAGCCCGGACACTTCCGCGTGGTCCTCGAAGCATAATAGCTATCCTTCGATGCGCCATGCAATTACGGATGGAAGCCGAGGCGTCCGCGATCGCTTTCAAGATATCATCGGATCTTAGGATGCTGCGGTTCGCTTCTTATCTTATGGTAGCCGGATGGGGATTCATGCTGGTCTTTCAACTCTTGATGACGGTGCGGCAGCTGCTGGCGGGGTCTCCGATTCCCCCTGCAGACATCGCCATAATCATGGCGTTTTCGATCTTGCAATCCGGAGCGCTCTACTCGCTCACCCCGCGATACCAGAGGGCCTACCTGTGGGACCGAAAGAAGTGGTACCAAAAGTCCGAAGCCGAACGATTCCGAACGGGTTGTCTAAGGGTACTCGGTGGCCTGGCTGGCGGCGTTCTTTTGATCTTCGCCCTGGTGTCCCTCGAAATGGTGCGATTGCCCGGCCAGAATTTGGGAACGTACTTTTGGGAAGCAGGAAGAGGAGATGCCCCGTTCGGGGTGCTGATCGTGGCGATGTTCCTATTTGTGTGGCTCGTGTGGACTTCCCGCAAAACCGAACGGGAGTCCGCAGCCGGTCATTGGTAATACCGACTCTAACCAGGCAGGCCGGCGCGGGATCGGCTCTTGGTACGCTAGGATTGTTTTCACGGAACGGCGCCCACAAATTAGAAATACCCACCAACCGTAGGTCGATTCCGAGGCAGACCATGCCCCTCGACCTGGACCTCAACCGGCTTCGATTCGGCACCGAGCTGCTCAAGCGCGGATTCGCGAAGATGCAGAAGGGCGGCGTCGTGATGGACGTCACGAACGCGGAGCAGGCTGCCATCGCCGAAGAGGCGGGGGCCGTCGCGGTGATGGCCCTCGAACGGGTGCCCGCCGACATCCGGTCCGCGGGCGGGGTGGCCCGCATGGCGGATCCGATGAAGATCCAGGAGATCATGGACGCGGTCACGGTCCCCGTCATGGCGAAGTGCCGGATCGGGCACGAGGCGGAGGCCCGCGCGCTCGAATCCCTTGGCGTGGACATGATCGACGAATCGGAAGTGCTGACTCCCGCGGACCCCTTCTTCCACGTGAACAAGCGGGCGTTCGAAGTCCCTTTCGTCTGCGGTGCCCGCAACCTGGGAGAGGCTGTGCGGAGGGTCTGGGAAGGGGCGGCGATGATCCGGACGAAGGGCGAGGCCGGGACCGGGGACGTCGTCGAGGCGGTCCGCCATATCCGTCTCGTGAACACCGCCATCGCGGAGCTCACGCGGCTCGACAACGAGCAGCTCGAGAAGGTCGCGGCCCGATTTGCGGACAATTTCACGAAGCTGTTGAAGGAGGTCCGGGCGGCGCACGGGCCGGAGCCGGTCGTCCGCGAGGACGACGTCGTCTTCGCGGGAGCGACCCTGGACGACATCTCCGAAGGGATTTATCAGCTCCTGATCGAGATCAAGAAGATCCAGAGACTCCCTGTGGTGAACTTCGCCGCGGGCGGCGTCGCGACGCCGGCCGACGCGGCGCTCATGATGCTCATGGGGGTCGACGGCGTCTTCGTCGGATCGGGCGTCTTCAAGGCGGAGAACCCGGAGGTCCGAGGCCGCGCGATCGTCGATGCGGTGGCCCACTTCGACGACCCGACCGTTGTCGCGGAAGTCTCGAAGGGGCTCGGCCTCGCGATGAAGGGCCTCGATGCGAAGGCTCTCCCGATCGAGGCGCGGCTGCAGGACCGCGGTTGGTAAGGTCTGCCGGGTGGTCGGGGGCGGGCTTCCCGTTCACCGAACCCGCTTGAGGAAGCGCCCCATCTCCTCGAAGTCGGAGTCGACTTGTTTTCGCCTCTCCCGCCACCACCAGGCGAGGGCGATGGCCACCAGGAACGTCATCCCGGCAACGACGCGTGTGTAGCCGTCGTCCCAGGAGAACCCGAGGGTTCCTTGGCCCGGCGCGGCTCCTTCGTCGGCTGGTTGAACGGCGACCGTTTCCGTCGCGATCGCAGAGTGGCCTCGCGAGTCGGTGACGATGACCACGACGACATAACGACCCGACGAACTCCATGCGTGAGTGACCGTGCAGTCGGGCCCTCCCTGCGAATCCCCGAAGTCCCACGTGCACGCGTACCCGCCCGTGCCACCCGTGGGCCGGGCCGTGAGGGATGCCGCCTGCCCCGGGACCGGGGAGAGGGGTTCGATCACGAATGTCGCCGCGAGGGGCGGCACGACGTCGACCACGAGGCTCTTCGTCGTCCGGTTCCCGCCGGAGTCGGAGAGGGTCACCTCGACGACATGGAGACCGCTTTCCGTCCATATGTGAGAGGCCTCGCACCCCGTAGACATGTCCGGACCTCCGAAATTCCAGGAACACGAGTAGCTCCCCGAGCCACCGTCCCCCGTAGCGACGAAGAACGCGCTTTCGTTGACCATGGGGGAAGCGGGCGAAATCTGGATCGTCACGCCGAGCGGCGAGCTTGGCGTTTCCATCGTCTCGATCGAGATTGTGGGCAGGTGTGCCAGTGCGCTCGCCCCGAGCCCGTCCGTCACCCGCACGCTGGGCGTGAAGTTCCCGGACGTGACGTACAGGTGTGAGACCGAGGCGCCGCTTCCCGTCGAGTTGTCCCCGAAGTCCCATGCGTACGAGAACGGTGCGCCCGCCCCGCCCTCCGCGCTCGCGTTGAAGAGAACGATCGTTCCCGGAGGCGCCCGCCTCGTGGACACGGACCCGGTTACCCCGATGAATGAGACTGAGATGGAGAGAGAATCCGACGCCATCCCGCCGTTCGCGTCCGTGACGACGACCACGACAGGGAATTGCCCTGCATCCGCGTACGCGTGCACGACCTCCTGGCCCGACCCGTTCGTGCCGTCGCCGAACGACCATTCATAGCTCGTGAACGTCCCAGGACCTCCCGTCGCCTGGGCACTGAACGTGAACGATGTTCCCGGCGTTGCCGCGGGGTGGTCCACGGAGGCGGCCACCGCAGGCTCCGGGCTGATGACGACCGACGTGAATACATTCGCCATCTGGGACGCCGCGTCCGTGACCGTGCACGTCGCGGTCTTCGTGCCCGGCGTTCGATATGCGTGGGTCGTCGTCGAGCCGTTCGCCGAGTCCCCGTCTCCGAACGTCCATGCGTACGCATAGGGGGGCATCCCGTCGGACGCGAAGCAGGAGAAGTCGATTGACTGATTCACATTCGCCGCAGGACGGGATGTCCCCCCCGAGACCTGGAGCGGTGGAACCAGCAACGCCCATGAGACCTGTGCGGTCGCGTTTCCCAGGCGTTCGAAGTACTCGACCTTGATGAGGTGTTGTCCCGGGGTCCCGTTCCAGTCCCGGGTGTACGTGGTGGCGCCCTGGACAAACCAGGCATCGAGGAGGGATGCGTTGTCGACCCACACGCGCATTCCATCGTCCGTCGTCATCGTGAATCGGTAGGTTCCGGCCTGGCCGAAGTTCCAGTACCCTTCCCACCGCACGGAAAATGTGTTCGGCGCGATCGACGGGTCGGGGGACCCTGTGCCCCAGTGGAAGTCGATTGCCGCATCGATTCGCTCAACCTTGCGGACCGTGAGGTTCTCGTCGTTGAAATAGAGGCCCCGGAACGCGTCGACGGGGATCTCGAGGGACGGCGGGACGAAAGCCCACGAGACCTTCGCCACCGCGCCACCGGTGTGCTCGAAGTACGCGACCTTGAGGAAATGGGTCCCCGTCCCCAGGCTTACATTGACGACGTACGTGGTCGGCGGCTGCAC
>VBMR01000010.1 GCA_005878325.1 Methanobacteriota archaeon
GAATATGATCCGCCTCGTGACGGTGATTCTGCTCCCGCTCGTCGCCCTCGGCATCCTCCTCGCAAACATCGGCATGACGATCGTCGGCGGCGTCACGTACGGGGAGCACAGTTTCGCGCTCCAGCTGTTCCTCCTCGCGACGCTCCCGAAGGCCGGCCTCCAGTTGTACAAGGCGCAGTTCAACGTCGACCGACGGCCTCTCGCGCTCATCATCATGGGCGGGACGCTCGGCCTGTCGACGCTCGCCTTCTTGGTCGTCGGCCTGGTTCAGGGCATCGATCCGGACTGGCTGCCCCTTGCCTGGGTCCTCGGCGCGGCGCTCGCCCTGGGAGTCAGTTGGATCCTCTCCCGGAGACGAGTGCCCGGGGAACCGGAACGCCAAGCCGCCCCAGGCTGATGGTCTCTCGAGGTCGTTATGCCCAGTTGGGCATAATGCATCCCGAACGTGCGATCGGTGAGGCGCCCGAGTCTATGGCTTGGCCGCCACCTGGTTCGCGACGCGCGCGACGGCCTTCCGGCGACGGACGATCAAGACGATCAGGATCGCGGTGAGGAGGAGCGAGATTCCGCCCGTTGTCGCGCCGGAGGCGGTGGGGTCCGCCGCCCCCTTGACTAGGATCGTCACGTTCGCGAATACGTCAGGCGTCAACGGACTGTTGTCGTTGTTCACGAGCCGCGCGGTGATCGTGTTGTTTCCATCCGGAAGGTCGACCAAAAACGCCACGTCATGGGCCCGCGGCTCTTGCTGGAAGTTCCCGTTCAGGAGGAATTGGACGTGGCCTTCGTTCGGCGCGTTCGGCTGTCCATGCGCATCGACGAGCGCGAAGTCCATGACCTCGACTGCAAAGTAGACGTCGTGGCCTGTGACCGCGTCCGGCCTCGGCGACACGATCCGGATCGTCGGCGTCCCGAGGGCGGGCCCTTGCGTCACCATGACGCGGACGGACGCGCTCACGTCGGGATTCAGTCGCGTCCCGTTATTGTGGACGAGTTGGAGACGGATTGTATGGGGGCCCGATCCGAGGGCGAGCGAGACCGGTTCCATGCGGGTGAGAAGCCAGGAATACCCGCCGTCCACGAAGAGGTCGATGTGGCCCTCCGTGGCATTCGGCCCCTCGCCGAAACGCCCGGGCTGCACCAGGGTGAAGTTGGCGACCGCAAAGCGGACGACCACAGGCGACCCGTTTCCGATCACGTCGTCGTTTGCGGGAGAGAGGATCATCAGCGATGGACCGGCCGCGGTCGCGGTGGGGCTCTCGATGCTGATTAGCAGGACTCCGAGGAGAACAAGGATCGCGACGGCTCCGGCCGATGTCGGCGACGCCTTCGTCAACGCCGAGGATCCGCAGGATCGGGCCATCAATGGACCTCCAGCCTTCGATAGATCGCGGCCAGGATCGCGAGACCGAGGAACAGGTTCGCGACGGCGAACCACGGGGTCGCGTCGAACGGAATGATCCGCCCGACGAGCGCTAGCACGGTGAAATGCACGGTGGCCTCGACTCTCGGAATCAGTGGATCATGGTCGTTGTCGACCAGCTGGAACATTACGGAATGGGGACCATCCTTGAGGCTCAGATGCAGCGGTGCGTCGTCCGTCTGCTCCGCGTAGAATATGCCGTCGAGCCGGACGTGGACATGACCTTCGTTCGGCACGCCTGCGGGGCCCCCAGGGGCGACAAGGGCGAAGTTCGTGACCCGAAAGGAAATCGTGAGGTCCGTCCCGACGAGCGCTCCCTCTCGCGGGGAAACGAGCGATAGGCTCGGCGTTCCCGCGGCGGGTCCTCGGGTCACCAGGACAGAAACGGAGCTCGTGACATCCGGATTCAGGGCGGACCCGTTGTCCATCACCAGGCGCAATCGAATCGCATGTGCACCCGAGGGAAGCGCGAGGACCACCGTGTTCACGCTGGCTGTGGCGAACGGAATCCCGTCGACGAAGACATCCACGTGGCCCCCGTTCGGCGAGGACGGACCCGAGCCCGGATCCGCGAGGGTGAAGTTCGTGACAGCGAAGACGATCACCACAGGGCTTCCGTTCCCGATCACCGCACCCTCCAACGGCGACACGATCGAGAGCGTGGGTGGCGAGGCCGCTGTGACATTCGACGCCGGGATCCCCGCAATCACAAGAAGCCCCAGGGTCACGAGGACGACCGCGAAGGGGCGCGCAAGGACGGCCCGAGATCCAGGGAGCATCCTAGGGATCTCCGTTGCGGGTCTTCCGGCTCCGAGCCATGGACGTTCGGCGGCGGAGGAGGAGCACGACCAAAACGAAAGCGAGTAGGAGGGACATCCCTCCGTTGAAGAGGAGGGGCAGGCTCACCGCGGTCGAGGCCGCGACCCGGATGGAGACCGTGTCGAGTGTGTCGGGCGTCAGGGGGCTTCCATCGTTGTTCACAAGTCGCACACCGAACTCGATGTCCCCCTCGGGCATGGCGACCAGCAAGATGGGGTCGTTAGTGGCGAGCTCCTTCAGCACGAAAGTTCGGTAGAAGACCTGCACATGGCCTTCGCGGGGCGCATTTGGCTGGCCGTGCGGCTCCACTAAGGTGAAGTTGGAAACCCGGAATGAGAGGTAAAAGTCGTGGCCGGTGGTCTCGGAGGGAAAGGGAGAGACGATCGCAATGCGCGGCACGCCCACCGCAGGACCGCGGGTCGCGACCACGCGGACGGATGCGCTCACGTCCGGGCTCAAAGCGGTGCCGCCATCGGAGACGAGCTGCATGCGGATCGTGTGTGGGCCCGACGTGACCGGGAGGAAGAAGGGCTCGACATCCGTCAGGAGGCGGACGTACTGCCCATCGAGGAAGACGTTCGCATGGCCTTCGGTCGGCGTCGCGACCTGGCCGACCCGTCCGGGCTGCGTCAGCGTGAAGCCCGAGACTTCGAATTGGACGAGCACGTCGGTCCCGTTCGCAACGATGGCCCCCTCGACGGGAGAAACGATGAGGAGAGTCGGCGGAGCCGCTCGAGCGACCGGGCTTGATACGGAAATTACTGCAACGTTTGTCAGGAGGATGAACGCCAAGAGGACAGAACGTAGAATCCCGTCAGTCCTCGGCGGGACGCGAGCAGGTGCGGGCCTCAGGCCTTCCGCCTCCGCATGCGATTGATGAGTTTCTCGAGGACGCGAGGTCCGCGGTAGCGAATAAACAGCACCCCGAGGATCGAGAAGGCGAGGACGATCTGCACCGCGGAAAGGTAGGGATTGATGTCGGGGATCGCCGTGCCCTCAATCCGGAACGTGACCGAAGCCGAGGCTTCCGGGGTAGTGAGGGGCGCTCCCGCATGGTCCACGAGCTGGAACGTGACCGTGTGCGGCCCATCCACGAGGTCCGAGAAGGCCACGGGCCCGAAGGCCATGACCGCCCGGTTGTAGACGCCGTCCAGGAAGACGGCGACATGACCTTCGTTCGGGACCGGCTCGCGGCTCTCCGGCGCGACGAGCGAGAAGTTCCAGACACGGAAGGAGACCGTCACGTCGTTGTCGTTCAACACCACGCCGGGGATCGGATACATGATGTCGACAAAACTGACCTGGATTCGCGGGGTGCCCACCGCGGGGCCGCGGGTCACGGTCACCGAGATGGAGGCGCTGACATCTGGGCTCAGGCCGGTCCCATTGTCGGAGACGAGGCGCAATCGGATGTCGTGCCTCCCCGACGGAAGCGAGAGGTCGACCGTCGACTTCGATGTCGTCGTGAAGAGCGTGTTGTCCACGAAGACCTCCACATGCCCTTCGTTGGTGCCCCCTCCCGCCGATCCCGGTTCCGTGAGGTTGAAGTCCGACACCACGAAGACGACGGAGACAGGGGTTCCGTTCCCGATGATCGCGCCGTCCGCAGGAGAGAGGATCGTGAGCGTCGGCGGGGCGGCCCGGACGCTTGGCGCGGACCAGACGAGGAGGAGCATGCAGAGAGCGAGAGACGCTGCAGCGGACTTCGCCCGCGAGGATCCCCGCTCCCCCGTCGCGGTCCCCATGCGGCTCCTCAAATCGATGGATGTCACATCCCGGTATTAACGTGCCGTCGGCTGGGCGGAGGGGTCGGGCGGTGCAGAGGGTTATTCCTGAAAAGGTAAGGGGGGTGCATCGAGGATTGGGGCGCCTCGACACACCCGGTGATCGCTTCCGATTCCGTCAGTCTCCGTGGCCGACCCCGAGCACCTGGGTCTGGGACCGCCCTGCGCCGTTGTTGTAGTAGACCACGAGCAGTTGCTTCCCGCCTCCCAGGACGCCCACCGTCGTGCCCGTCCCCGCGGGCAGCAAGAGGAACTGCGGGTCCGCATCCACGCTCGGATGGATCGCGTTGAACTTCGCGCTCCGACTGGAGTCCAGCGAGCCGCTCTCCAGGTCTAACGTGGTCACGAAATACCGGAACGTCTGGTTCCCCTCGTCGATCGTCGGTGCGCCATGGAGGGCCCCGAGGAAGTTCAGGTCGCCGAGGACGATCGGGGCGGTCTGGATCGCGGTGTTGCGCGAGTTCCCGACGATGAACTCCAGGAATCCGTCGCCCGTCGTGAGCTCAACTACGGCGGAGACCATCCGCCCGCTCGCGTCGAAGTCGCCCGTCGTCTCGAGGCCGAGGTCCGCGACCTCGACGACGTAATCCGGAATCCGGTCTCCGTCCACGTCGATCCAGATGTCCGTGACCATCATATTCGCGATGCTCCGGAGTCCGTGCGTCGCGACGGCGAACTCCAGCACCCGACCCAGGTCCGGGTCGTCGAACACGTGGGCCCCGGTCGCGCTGATGTCGAACCAATCATCCGGATCGTTCGGCATGCCGGGCGCCTCCTGGATCAGATTCTCGTTCGGGTCCGAGACGCCAAACTGGTAGAAGTCCACGAAGGTGTCCGCGAGCCCGGGGTTCCGGAGCGTCACGCCCCCATGGTCGTTCTGGGCAGACGCCGCCGACCGGACGGCCGGGACGATGTGGAACGGCACGCGCAACACGTCTCCGCCGCCCCGTTCCGTCAGGGTGACGAAGCCGTCTCGCTCGACGAAGCCCGCTGGGATCATGCGGAAGTCGACGCGCAGATCAAGGGAGAGGGTCGCGGTGCGGCCCTTCCGGACCGTGATCGAAGACGGGAGGACCACGGCGACGCTGCCATCGGCCTGCGCTGCGGTCCGGAAAGCGGACGTCACGTCGAAGGTCTTCGTGCTGGATCCCTTGTTCCGCACCTGGAGGTCCATGTG
>VBMR01000011.1 GCA_005878325.1 Methanobacteriota archaeon
CTGGGCCTACGTCGCCGTCATCCTGATGGTGTGGTTCGCGGTCGAACTGTTCCTCGACCGCTTCCGCAACGAGGACACGATGGGCACCTGGGCCCTGTTCGTGATCGCCCTCGGGACCCCGCTCGTCATCGCGCTCCAATGGTACGTTGTCCGGGGACAGGTTCGCGTGTGGTACGACGTCCCCGTCTACCTCTTCCTCGCGTCGTTCGTCTTCGGCCTCGCCTTCACCGTCACCCGGGATTATCCCTGGACGCTCGTGATCCCGAGCACGCTCGTCGCGGCCGCGGTGGGGCTCGGCGTCGGCGTCCTCGTGAACCCGACCCTGGCGAGCGCCTTCCTCTCCGGCGCGGGGTACTTTGTCCAGACGAAGGTCGTCACGACGATCGCAGAGGACCAATTGCCGGGAATGTCCCAGATCATCCTGTCCTTCGGCTTCTTCACGTTCGGCATGGGGCTCGCGGCGATCGCCTACCTGGTGTGGCAGCTCCCGCGGCGTCGCGATCTCGCATACAACCTGATCGTCGTCTGGGTCTTCGCGGCGATCTTCATGGCGATCACCGCCGCGCGGTTCATCTTCAACGCATCGCCCGCGTTCGCGCTCGTCTCCGGGTTCGCGGTGGACCAGATCCTCGTCCGCGCGGACTTCGTCACGATGCGCCGCACGTACCGGTCCCTCGCGACCGGCAGCTGGCGGAACGCGCTCCGGAAGTCCGTCAAGTTCCGTCACATCCTCGCCGTCCTGGGACTCGTCTTCCTCGTCCTCCTGCCGAACGTCTGGTGGGCCGTCGACGCCTCGATCCCGTTCGACCTGAAGGCCCAGTACGATCGGCAGATCGGCAATGTCCTCCCGAGCTTCCTCCGGGCACCGGGCTACAACCCCTCCGGATCGAGCCCGTTCTATCTGGGCGCGTTCGGGTACAACGTCCCGAAGGCCTCGGAGTACTATCCGGCCGCCTGGGAGTGGTTCGCGAAACAGGACGCGGACCAGCCGCGGGAGCTCCGGCCCGCCTTCCTCTCCTGGTGGGACTATGGCTTCGAGGCCGTCGACCGCGGGGCCCATCCGACCGTCGCGGACAATTTCCAGGACGGGTTCGCGCTCGCGGGCCAATTCATCACGGCCCAGAACGAGACGGAAGGGATCGCGCTCCTCGCCATCCGGATCCTGGAGGGAGACTTCCGGACGCATCGGCCGACGTTCAGTCCAGGAGTCCTCGCCGCCCTGGAGGGAGCCGGGCTGACCGCGGACATCTTCCGGAACGCGTTCCTGCGGCCTCAGGACTACGTGGCCATCGTCCTCGCCGATCCGGTCCGGTTCGGCCCATGGGCGCCAGACATGATCGCGCAGAACGCGGCGTACGTCTTCCTGACCCACTGGATCACCGAGCATCTCAACAAGGAAGGCGCGGTGGCCTTCTACCACGCGGTCCGCGCCGCGACCCACTGGGACATCGGATACTTCGCCGTCGACTCCCGGCTGTTCCCGATCAGTGTGCAGAACACGGGGATCTTCTACGCGCCGGTCAAGCTCTCGGACCACCGCGTCCTCCAGATCCGGGACGGCCGGGTCCTGCCCCTCGATTTCTTCCAGGTCCTCGTGACGACGAACGTGCACCCGCAGCCCACTCCCGTTCAGCAGATCGGGCCCGGTGAGCAGGTCCAGAGCCAGACGATCCAGTACCAGCCGGCCTTTTACAACTCAATGTTCTACCGTTCCTATGTCGGGTATTCGCCGACCGACCTCGGCTCCGCGAACGTCACCGAGATCCCCGGAATCGGCCAGTCCCTCCAGTCGACGCCGCCCATGCCGGCGTGGAACCTCACCCATTTCCGTGTCGTCTACCGGACCGCGTATTACAATCCGTTCCCCAACCCGGCGAACCACACGGACGCCTGGCGGGCCATGAACTACGATGACGCGACGCGGCTCCAGGCGAACATCACCGCCGGGACGATCAAGGGCACCGTGGACCTCAGCCCCACGACGAGTGTCGTGAACGGCGTCGTCTTCCTGCGCTACTACGACGGCGCCTTGGTGAACGGGACCCTGCGGGCGGGTTCCTCGCCCCTGCCGGGGGTGCGGATCACCGTGACGGACGAACTCGGCACGCCACACCACGTGACGACGACGGACGCGTCCGGCCACTACAGTGCCCTCGTGCCCTTCGGGGACATCACGATCACCGCCTCCGTCGGCCCGACGACGAGGACGACGCTGATCAACTCTCGGGTCCTCGCGACGACGAAGCTCCATGTAACGGTCGACCAGGCGATGCGGGCCCCCGTCGACCGAGACGCGGACGGCCTCCCGGACTGGATCATCACCCGGGACCTGGAATCGGAGGCGAGGCAGGTCCAGGGGACCGCGTACTACGACCTGAACCGGAACAACGTGTTCGACGCCGGAGACCAGCGGGCCGGAGCCCCGACGATCACGCTGTCCGACCGCGAGTTCGCGTACGAGCGGACGGAGAGGGCGGCGCCGGACGGGACGCTCCTCATCGGGGACCTCCCGCCGGGGACCTATGCCGTGCGGATCGCCCTGAATGGCCGGACCCTCGCCGGAACGGACCTCGGCCCGAATCCCGTGTCCGGACCGGACCAGGACGTCAGCGTCCCTTACTCCATCGTCCATGGCTTCTCGAATTCCGAGGCCGGAGACGCGATCCCCGGGGCCTCTATCGAATTCAAGGACGAGACGAACGGGACCGTCATCCCGACCCTCTCCCAAGGGAACGGATCGTACCGCGTCGGGCCCCTCCTGGCGGGCAACTACACGATCTCCGCGACCTCCGCTGAGAGGACCTCGGCCCCCACCCGCATCCAGGTGTCGGGCGCGGACCAGGCCCTGAACCTCACCCTGGCTCCCTCCGGGACCGTCGCGGGGACCACGTTCTTCTTCGGGACGCCGCGACCCTTCGCCACCCTCCAGTTCCAGTCCGCAGCGGACCCGCGAACGGTCCGGACGATCACGTCGGATGTGGACGCGCGATTCTCGGTCGGCCTCCCCGCAGGTGAGTGGTTCGTGAACGGACGCTTCTACGATGCCACCCGCCTGTACGCCTTCCTCGGCCACGTGACGGTCGTCGCGGGAGGCACCACGCCGCTGTCCGCCGTGTTCGGCGATGGCGTGTGGGTGAACGGGACGGTGAGGGACCCCAGTGGCGCCTCGAGTCCGCAGGCCGACATCGCCTTCGCCAACCCCGCCGGCGAGGTGTGGCTCCGCACGGACTCTCAGGGCGGATACCTCGCGTTCCTCCCGGGAGGCTTCTACGACGTCGAAGCGTTCACCCGGGCCGGCGCGTACTTCGCTCCCGTGAGCCTCGTGACGAGCGGACGGCGGGACGTCACCCTGGTCGGCAGCTCGAACACGGTCGGATGGAAGGCATACCGCGACACGAACGGGAATGGAGCCGCGGATCCGGGGAGGAGATCCCGGGCGCCCACATCGATCTGCGGGATGATCTTGGAGCCCATGTGTTCCTCACGACCCCGGCCACGGGCAACCTCACGATCCCGCTCTTCGCCAACCGGACCTACGCGGGGAGCGCGTCCGCCGCGGGATACGAGACCCGCGCCATCGCGTCGTCGTCTCCCGCGACCCTGCAATCGATCACGCCCGTCGCGCTCACGCCGTTCTTCGTGTCGGTCCAGGGGACCATCCTCCTGGGGGGCGGCGCGCTCGTCAACCGGGCCGTCCGAATCTCCGCCACCGCGTTGGGAGGGGGCGCCGTGGCTGCGTCCACGAACTCGGATTCGAACGGCGGGTATTCGCTGCGCCTCGTCCCCGGCACCTATGGGCTGATCGTGGACGAGAACGTGACCACGTCGCGGGATGCGCGGTACCAGAACCAGGGATCGGATCAGATCGTCCTCGCGGTCGGGCAGACCAGCCTCTCTCACGATCTGCGGGTCGTCGTCCGGAATCGGATCCAAGGGAACGTCACGCTCGCCGGGTCCCCCGTTTCGACGACGCTCTTGTTCAGGGGCCCCGAGCCTCGGACCGTGAACGCGACCGCGAGCGGGTACGAGACCTACCTGGTGCCCGGCACGTACATCGTGACGGCGAACCGCACGGACGCGTCGAAGGATTACGCGCTGGTGGCGACGGTGACGGTCCCGAGCGGCGGGAACGTGAGCTTCCCCTTCGTCGCCGCGACCCGCGTCTCGGGGCGCGCCTTGTTCAACGGGGCTCCGATCACCGGATCGCTGCCCCTCTCCTTCGCCCGGCAGGGCGGAGGCGTGTATGACGTGGCGACCGGATCCTCGGGGACGTATGAGACCGTCCTCCCTCCGGGCACCTACACCGTCACCCTGGACGGCACCTCGAGTGCCTCGGAGGGCGGGATCATGCGGTTCTTCCGATACGGGTTCGGAGGAGGTCTCACGGTCCCGTCGAACCAAGCGACGCTCCAATTCGACCTCGCGACTTCCCGGAGCCTCGACAACACGACCGTCTCGGGGACCGTCACGGTGGCGGGCATCGGGACCGCGGGAACCGTGACCTTCACGGCTCGAGACGCTAGCGCCATCACGGCCACCGCTGCGACCGATGGGAACGGCGCGTACTCGGTGCCCCTTGCGCCCGGCACGTACGACGTGTACGCGACCCGCCCCACCGGGAACGTCGCGCTCCTCGCCCGAATCACCGTCCCCCATGCAACGGCCCTCGCCCGGAATCTCGCCCTCGGGAATGCGTTCGTCCTCTCCGGCGTGACGACGGACGCGCAGGGCATCGCCCTGTCCGCGTCCGTGACGATCCGGTCATCGGGCCAATTCGACGTCCAGTCGGACGCGAGTGGGCGGTTCAGCGCCCTCGTGCCCGCCGACGCGTACACGGTCGCCGCGACCCAGACCGCGACGGAGAAGGGGATCGCGGTGACGTACGAAGCGACGACATCCCTTTCCCTCCAGGCGGATGCGACCGTGACGTTGCGGCTCGAGAAGGTCGTGACCCACACCGCGGTCCTCACCTGGGATTCGTCCGAGCGCCAGACAATCCCGGCGGGCGGCTCTGTCACCTACACGATCGTCGTGCAGAACACGGGGAACGTGGCGGAGACGCTGAGCTTCTCCGGGACTCCGACCGACTGGCAGTTCTCCTTCGCACCCTCCTCTCTCTCCCTGGATTACGGAAGCGGGTCTCCGACCGCGACCTTCCGGGTCGTGATCCAGGCGCCCGCCGGCGCGCTCGTCGACCACGGCGCGATCCAGATCGCCGCGACCTCGAGCGCGACCTCGGCTCCGATCGGGAGCGTCACGGTCCAGGTCGACATCGAGCGGGTGCGCGCCCTGTCGGCCTCCCTCGACCCCGCCGCGTCGGTGTTCGACGCCCAACGCCTGCACTACGAGATCGTCGTGAAGAACACGGGGAACGGGAAGGAGACGGTGGACGTGTCGATCGCGAATCCGAGCGACCTCGCCGCCGCGGGCTGGACCGTCCGGCTTGGGACGGTCGGGGGGCCTCTCAACGGCACGACCCTGACGAACGTGTCGATCGAGGCGAACCAGACCGCCCGCATCGCCCTCCAGGCGGAGTCGACCACGGCCGTCACCGGGGTCCAGGTCGTCTTCCAGGTGTCCGCGGAGGACGCCCCGGCGGTCTCCGCGCAGACGTCCTTCGGCCTCGACCTCCCGGCCCTCGCTCCCGGGGGAGCGACGGTCACGGGCCCGGAGATCACCCGGACCGCGCCGACGGACACGCTGCTCCTCTCGATCGTGATCGGAGCCGCGGCCGCGGTCGCCGTGGGCCTCTACCTCTCCCGGCGGAGGCGATGAGGTGATCGCCCGTGTCCCTGTCCTCCTGGCCATCCTGACCGCCGGTCTCTTCTCCCTCGCCCCGGCCGCGGCGCAGACGCCGATCTACGCGACGATGTCCGGCCCATCCGCGATCGCCCCCGGCCGAACGGCCTCGTACGAGCTGACTGCGACGGGAGGCCCGGGCGACCCGGTGAACTACTCCGTCTCCTGGTACGTGACGGGCCCCAAT
>VBMR01000012.1 GCA_005878325.1 Methanobacteriota archaeon
GGCGGGTACCTGATCAACAAGGAAGGCGAACGATACATGCAGCGCTACCTACCCGGCAAGATGGAGCTCGGGCCGCGGGACATCCTGTCGCGGGCGATGATCCAGGAGATGCAGGCGGGCCGCGCGTTCGAGGGCCCCCATGGACAGTACCTCGGATTGGATCTCCGCCACCTCGGGGAGCGGAAGATCAAGGAGCGCATCCCGATGGTCCGCGAACTCGCTGAGAAGTACATGGGCCTCGACCCGGTCCGCGAGCCGATCCCCGTGCGACCGGGGCAGCACTACATGATGGGCGGGGTCTCGGCGAACTCGAAGGGGGAGACGTCGATCCCCGGCCTCTTCGCGGTTGGCGAGACGGCCTGCGTCTCGATCAACGGCGCGAACCGCCTCGGGTCGAACAGCCTGAGCGAGTGCCTCGTCTTCGGCGCGGCGTGCGGGGTTGCCGCGGCCACGTTCGCGACGAAGAAGGCCAGTTACCCGCGGGGGGCCGTGGCGAGGGAAGCCCTTCGCAAGGAGGAGGCCCGGGTCTTCGACGGCCTCTTGGGCCGAGAGCGGGGGAAGGAGTCCGTCGCGGCGATCCGCGTCGAGATGCAGCGGCTCATGGATCGGAACGTCGGGATCTTCCGGGACGAGGCCGGCCTGACGGAAGCGTGCGGAATGCTCGCGAAGCTGCGGGACCGTTTCGGGGCCGTCGGGCTCGCGGACAAGGATCGCGTCTTCAACACGGAGCTGACCGGGGTCCTGGAGCTCGACTTCATGATCGACGTGGCCACCGCGATTGCACACACGGCCCTGAATCGGAAGGAGTCCCGCGGGGCCCACAGCCGGACGGATTTCCCGCAGCGGGACGATGCGAACTTCCTCAAGCACTCCCTCACCTTCCGGGCGGAGGGAGCGCCGCGGATCGAGTACGCGCCGGTGACGATCACGAAGTGGCAACCGGTGGAGAGGAAGTACTGACATGGCCGAACGGGAGATCGTGTTCCGCGTCACGCGCTACCGTCCGACCGCGGGAGGCCGCCCGACGTTCCAGGATTACCGGATCCCGGTTCGGGACGACATGGTCGTCTTGGACGGCCTGAATTACATCAAGGACCACGTCGACCCGAGCCTCACCTTCCGATGGTCCTGTCGGATGGGAATCTGCGGCTCCTGCGGCGCGAACGTGGATGGCCGGCCGCGCCTCACGTGCGGAACCTACATCCGCGACCTCGGCAAGCGCATCGTGAAGGTGGAGCCGCTCTCGAACTTCCCGATCCTGAAGGATCTCGTCGTGGACTTCGACGACTTCCTCAACAAGCTCGCGTCGGTGAAGCCCCACATCATCCGGAAAGACTGGGGCGACTGGACGAAGGAATACACGCAATATCCGGAGGACTTGGAGGCGTATCGGCAGCAGAGCCTGTGCATCAACTGCATGCTCTGCTACGCGGCCTGCCCGGTCGTGGGCGCGAGCCCGGAGTTCGTGGGGCCCGCCGCCTCCGCCCTCGCCCTCCGGTACATTCGAGACACGAGGGACGAAGGCGCCGCGGAGCGGCTCGCGCGCCTGAACACGAAGACGGGAGTGTGGGAGTGCACGTTCGTCGGCGAGTGCTCCGTCGTCTGCCCGAAAGACGTCGATCCCGCCGGCGCGATCCAGACGCTCAAGTTCCTCGCGACGCAGCGGCACATGCGCCGGCTCCTCATGCCGGGCGCGCGGTGATTCGAATGCCGAACGAGTATCCGGCGCGGCGGCGATCCGGATGGTGGCTCCGGAACCCGCGGTACTTCATGTTCCAGATGCGGGAGATTGGCGGCGTCGTCTCCGCCCTTTACGGACTCGTCTTGCTGAACCTGCTCATGCAGCTGTCCGCGGGGGAGTCGGCCTACAATTCCTTCCTGACGACCCTGCGGACGCCGCCGGTCCTTTACCTCAATCTGGTCTTCTTCGGGTTCGTCGTCTGGCATGCGATCACGTGGTTCATGCTGATCGGGAAGGCTCAGCCGATCCGCCTCACGCGGGAGCCGCTCCCCTGGAAAATCGTGTTCGGGATCAACCTGATCCTGTGGTTCGTCGTGTCCGGGGCCGTCGTGTACCTGATCTTCGGAGGGATGTGACATCGCGGAGGAGATCCGAAGGGCACACGAATCGATCGCGTGGAACCCGGGACGGGAGGCGGTCCACGCAGACTCGGAGGCGCCGTCCGAAGTCCTCCTGGAACCCGTGTTCTGGAGCCTCTTTTCCGCGGGAGGTTTCGTCACCGCATTCCTGTTCCCCATCACCCTCTTCCTCCTGTTCTTCGCGGCGCCCTTCGGCCTTTGGCCTTCGGATCCCGCCGCCTTTGCGGCGTTCGCCGCGCGATGGGCAGGCCCACTCGTTCGACTCTTCTTCTTCGTCCTGATCGGCGGATCCCTGTTCCACGGGACGCACCGGCTCCGCTACCTGCTGATCGACGCGGGCATCCGCGGGCCGGCCCTCGAGGCGCTCCTCGATCTCATCCTCAACGGGATCGCGGTCGTCGGGACTCTCGCCGCGCTTTATGTCGTCGTGCGCGGCTGGTTTTTCTGACCCGCGGCTTCGCTTTGCGCGGGCCCTTCCGTCGAGGTCGGGCCTCCTTCTTCGGTTTCGGCTTGGGCCGCGCGGGCTTCGGAGCCGATGGGATGACAGGCGGCGGGGGCGGCGGAACGGACGGTGGAGGCGGCGGAATCGATGCTGCCTCGGGGACGACCTTGAAGACGAAGTCCTTCTCTCGCACGCGGTCCCGGACCTTCATGCCGACCTCCTGCCCTCGGTCCGCACGCGAGACGACGGAGTGTTCGATCTGAAGGGAATCGACCGTTTGCTCGACGTTCGTCGTCGGGCCCTGGATTTGTATCTGGTCCCCGACCGCGACCGCGCCGTCCGTCAGACGGATCGCCGCGACGCCGAGGTGTCCATAGTAGTGGAACACCTCCCCGATCTTCCTCCGCTCCATCGAATCACGCATGGGTTGTACGCGATAAATATGTTCGCGAATGCGTCGTCGGAGGGCCGCGAAGACCTGGCTCCGGAGGAAAGTCTTAAATGCAAACAGGAAATATCGCGGCCGCGGAAGGGGGGAAACGGCCTTTCATGGTGATGCCTCTTAACGTGTTAGAAAAATCTATCAACAAACGCGTCCAGCTGCTCTTGAAGGACAACCGGATTCTGGAAGGAAAGCTCGTCGGATATGACGACTACATGAACATGGTCCTCGAGGACACCGAGGAGACGAAGGAGGACAACGTGCGGCGCGTCGGCACCGTCGTCCTCCGGGGAAACAACGTCGTCACGATCGTCCCGAAGTGAGCGGCGTGGGCAGAAATTAGATAATCCGGCGCCGCTTCGGAGAGCGGATGCAGCTCGTGATCATCGCCGGCGGGCTGGGGAAACGGCTGCGTCCGATCACGTCGACCCGGCCGAAGGCGCTCGTGCCCCTCGTCGACCGCCCGATGATTGTCCACACGCTCGATCGACTTCCTCCGTCGTGCGACGAAGTACTCATCGCGGTGAACTTCGGCTACGAAGCCGTGCGGGACTATTTCCGGAACCATACCTCTGGGCGGGAAATCCGGGTCATCCAAGAAGCGAAGCCCCTCGGGACCGCGGGCGCGATCAAGAATGTGGAGCGACGGATCGAGGGAACGTTCGTCGTGTACAACGGGGACGTGGTCGACACGATCGACTTCGATGATCTGGTCCGCGCGCACCAGAGGGGTCGCGGCATCGGGACGATCGCCGTCTGGTCGGTCGACGACCCGTCCGCCTTCGGCGCGATCCAGGTCGAGGGCAAGCGGATCACGCGGTTCATCGAGAAGCCTGCATCGGGAAGCGGTCCCGGCCTCGTCAACGCGGGACGGTACGTGTTCGAGCCGCAGGTGTTCGATTTCATCGACGGCGGCCGCGAGGTGTCCCTAGAGCGTCAGGTGTTCCCGCGGATCATCGAGCGCGGCCTCACGCCCTACCGTTATGAGGGCTGGTGGTCGGACGCAGGCACCTTGGCGAACTACCTGAACGCGCAACGCCTTCTCCTCGCGGCGAGTCGCGCGAAGATTTCTCCCGAGGCGGACGTGTCCTCCGCGGTCCTCACGCCTCCCGTCCACGTCGCCGCGGGATCGTTCATCGAAGGCAAGGTCGGCCCGAACGTCGTCTTCGGCCGTGCCTGCAAGATCGGCCGGGCCCACATCTCGGACGCGGCGTTCCTCGAAGGCGGGAGCGTGGACGACAAAGCGACCATCGCGTCTTCGATCCTCGGCGCCGGGGTCGCGATCGGCGAGGGCGCGGACGTCCGCGACAGCATCTTGGGGGACGGCGTCCAGGTGCCGCCCCACGCGAAGGTCGCCGGGGAGCGGCTCGGGAAATGACCCGCCTCTTCGGGACGAACGGGATCCGCGGGGTCGTCGGCGAGGGGATGACCCCGGACCTCGCGGTGAGCATCGGCCGCGCGGTCGGCACGTTCTTCGAGGGAGGCCCGATCGCCTTGGCGCGCGACACGCGGCTCAGCGGCCCCATGCTCGCCCGCGCGGCGGCCTCCGGCCTGATGTCCGCCGGATCCGACGTGATCGACTTGGGGATCGTGCCAACGCCGTGCGCCCAGTTTTTCGTCGCGAAATCCGGGCAGGCCAAGGGGGCCATCATCGTGACCGCCTCCCACAATCCGCGGGAGTTCAACGGGCTCAAGACGATCGACGGTCGCGGGATGGAGATGAGCCGCGAGGACGAGGAGTCCATCGAGGCGATCTACTTCGACGGACGGTTCCAGGTCGCCCCGTGGTCCGACGTCGGCGCGATTCGGACGGATGAGACCGCGATCCCTCGATACACGGAGGCGATCCTCTCGAAGGTCGACGCGGACGCGATCCGCAAGCGAGCGCCGATGGTCGTCCTCGATTCCGGGAACGGGGCCGGCTGTGTCGTGACGCCGTATCTGTTGCGGTCCCTCGGTTGCCGCATCCTCACCTTGAACGGCCAGCCCGATGGGGCGTTCCCGGGCCGGATGCCCGAGCCGACTCCCGACCACCTCGGCGATCTAATGCGACTCGTGACCGAGGTGCACGCCGACGTCGGGATCGCCCACGATGGGGACGCGGACCGAGCGACGTTCGTCGACGACACGGGCGCATTCGTCGTGGGCGACAAGAGCCTCGCTCTCCTCGCGGGTGCTGCGGTCCAGGGCCGCGGAGGGACCGTCGTCACGCCGGTCAGCACGTCGAGCCTGATCGACGACGTGGTCCGCCCCTCCGGCGGAAATGTGATCCGGACCCGGGTCGGCTCCCCGATCGTCGGGCGGACCATGTTCGAGTCCGGCGCCGTCTTCGGCGGAGAAGAGAATGGAGGTGTGATTTTCCCGGATCACCAATTCTGCCGCGATGGCGCGATGACCGCCGCGAAGATGCTCGAACTCTTGGTCCGCGCGGGCAAACCTCTGTCCGCCCTCCTGGCCGCGTTGCCGCAGTACCACATCACAAAAGGAAAGGTCGACGTCCCGGTGGAGAAGCGGGACGCGGTCCTCGCCGGGATCGTGACGATCGCGAAGGGCCGGAAGGTCGACACGACGGATGGGGTGAAGATCCTGGAGTCCGACGGCTCGGTGCTCGTGAGGCCCTCCGGGACCGAGCCGATCTTCCGAGTGTATGCGGAGGCCAAGACGCCCGCGCGCGCCGAGGCCTTGTTGGCGGAAGGCACCGCAATGATCCGGAAGGCCCTAGGCACTCGGTAGCGGGCCCAGGGCGACCAGGATCAAGTAGGCGAGGATCGCCCCGGAGGCGGTCGAGATCAGGTTGTTCGTCTTCTTGTTCACGAGCCCGCGGCGTTCCAGGGTCGCACCGATTACGCTGTCGATCTGGCACCCGAGGAATCCGATTCCCAGAGGGAGGATCAGGTAGACCGGGGACAAGGGCATGGTCGGTCGGAGGCCGTAGATGCCGGCCAGGTACGAGAGGACGAACCATCCCACGACCGACGTGTACACGGCCGCCCCGAGGGCGCACAGGGTCCCGAGCAAGGAGACGCCGCCGTCCGTCCCCGGAGCGACCGCGACGACCATGAGGGCGAATCCGTTCGCCAACACGTTCGAAGTCTTTCGCTCGCCGCGGATTCCCTCCTGGACGCCCAAGGCCTTCTTCACCGCGAACCGGTATCGGGTCGCGAGGAAGCTGGACAGGAGGAAGAAGAGCAGGAGGAAGAGCCACGTGACGTCGCCAAAGATCCCGATGATCATGCCAACGACGAAGGCCGTCACACTGCCGTCCCAGGTGAGGACGTTCCTCCGGTACGCGAGCGCGCTCAGGACGCCGGTCAGGGCCGTACTGACGAGGACCGAGGACACGAAGTCCAGCGGCACGGACGCGGGCAAAGGGAGGACCCGTTAAAGCCTTTCGTCTACAGGTCCATCTATCCGAACCAGGAGTCCAGGGACTTCTGTTTCTGCTCCGTCCGGGCCACGCCGAACTTCTCCAGGGCGGCGTCGATCCGGTCCCGCGAGAAGTCGTGTTCGTCGCAGAGCATCCGCCGCACGCCCTCCGGGTCGGGATCAAGGAACCGGAGCTCGACGTGCGGGAGGACGTCGGGCGCCAGGAAGATCTTACGCACTTCGTCCTTCGATTCGATGTCCACCGCGAGCTCCGCGATGGCGCCCTCCAAGGACCCGTGCTTCTTGATCAGGCCGAGCGCCTTCTTCGGCCCGATGCCCTTGACGCCCTCGTTGAAGTCGGTCCCGATCAGGAGGCCCATGTCCACGAGTTGCTCCCGTGTGATCCCGAGGTTCGCGAGGGTCGCCTCAAGAGAGATTTCTTCCGGATGGACCTCCACGTAGACCTCCTTCCGCGGCAGCTTTCGTCGTCCGCTGATCGCGAGGTTCTTCACGAGCCGCGGGGAGCCGAACAGAAGGCTGTCGAAGTCCTGGGACGCTGCCGCATAGGCGGTGCCAGTGCGGGCCATCTCACTCGCCTGGGCCTCTCCTTCTCCCGGTGCCTGCACCCAGGGGATGCCCAGGAGGTCGAGCAGCTGCTCCGATTGTTTGACCATTTCGTTCGTCAACCGGGAGGTCTGCATCGCCTTCGTTCGTGCGGTCGGCAGGTCGCCGATCTCGACCGCCTCCCGCCATTCCCGTTCGGCCCTCCGTTTCACTTCCCCGCGATTGACGAGGGTGCGGGCCTTGAGCCGCGGCGGCTCTCCATCGAACACGAACGCCGGCTTGATGCCCGCCGCGACGAAGTTGGAGAGGC